>CAZUQY010000011.1:0-19812 GCA_964622935.1 uncultured Bacteroidales bacterium
ATTTTGCTGGCAATTATTAGTTTTGCTACGTTTTCTCAGGAATCAATAGTAAATTGGAAGATTGAACAGTCCCGTGAAGAAACAGGTAGTTACTTATTAAATATTTCGGCAGAGATACCATATGGATGGTATATTTACGGGATGAACATGGACGAAGGCGGCCCTCTACCCCTATTTATTTCTTTTGAAGATGCTGAAAATAAAATAATTACATCTGAATTCACAGAAATTTCCATAGCAAATAAGATGTATGATGAAGTCTTTGGTATGGATGTCAATAGTTATACAAAAAAGGTAGAAATTAAATGCATGTTTGTGCCAAAAAGAGGAACTGAAAAGATTACTCTGATTATAGACGGACAAGCATGCAACAAGAAAGATGGAAGCTGCATTCAAGTTTACGAAACCATTCCACTTGAAATATTAAAATAAAGAAAAAGGATATTTTAATTAAATTAGTTACAAATGAGTGAAAAGATTAAATGTTTGATAATCGGCTCAGGACCAGCCGGTTACACAGCAGCGATTTATGCTGCTCGTGCAAATCTCAAACCTGTTGTTTACGAAGGGTTACAACCTGGAGGACAACTTACAATTACTACAGAGATTGACAATTTTCCTGGATACCCAAAAGGGATTACTGGTCCAGTGATGATGGATGAGCTAAAAACTCAGGCGGAGCGATTTGGAACAGATGTTCGTTTTGGCCTAATAACTAGTGTTGATTTTTCAAAACGGCCTTACAAAATTATAGCAGATAACAAACATGAAATTGAAGCAGAGATTGTAATAATTGCAACCGGTGCGACAGCAAAATATCTTGGTCTCGAGTCTGAAGAAAAATTCAAAGGCCTTGGTGTTTCAGCGTGCGCAACATGTGATGGATTCTTTTACAAAGGCAGAGATGTTGCAGTTGTTGGTGGTGGTGACACTGCAGCAGAAGAAGCAAGTTATCTTGCAGGAATCTGCGATAAAGTTTATATGATTGTTCGTCGTGATGAACTGCGTGCATCAAAAGCAATGCAAAAAAGAGTTGCTGAAAATCCTAAAATTGAAATACTTTGGAATCACAATACTGTTGAAATTCTAGGTGACAATTCAGGAGTAGTAGGTGCTAAACTTGTAAATAACATTACTAACGAAGAAAAGATTATTGATATTCACGGATTCTTTGTTGCTATTGGACACAGTCCAAATTCGGAAATATTTAAAGATTCTCTCGATACAGACGAAACTGGTTATATCATTACAGAAAAAGGTTCTTCAAAAACTAAACTTCCTGGAGTCTTTGCTTGTGGTGACGTACAAGATCATATATATCGTCAAGCCGTAACAGCAGCAGGATCAGGTTGTATGGCAGCGATTGATGCTGAAAGATTTTTAGCAGAAAACTAGTAGCATCTAAATATAATACAAAGCCCAAAGGTCACTGAGGCTCTCGAAGTGTCCCTTTGGGCTTTTCTGTGCAAAATAAATTGATATGACAAAAAAAGAGCGCTTTGAAAAGGTATTAGATTGGTTTCGTAATAATATGAAACTTGCTGAGACTGAACTGGATTATGACAATCACTTTCAGTTACTCGTTGCTGTTATTTTATCAGCACAATGCACCGATAAAAGAGTAAACATCATCACTCCTGCCCTTTTCAATGACTATCCTGATGCAAAAACCATGAGTGCTGCAAGTTCGGAAGTTATTTTTGAATATATTAAATCATGTACATATCCCAACAATAAAGCAAAACATATTGCAAACACTGCAAGAATGCTTAGTGAGAAACACAATGGGGTTGTTCCTGATGATGTAGAGGAGCTACAGAAACTTCCTGGTGTTGGAAGAAAGACTGCTCATGTAATCGTATCAGTCCTATTTAAACAGCCAAAAATGCCAGTTGACACTCATGTTTTTCGAGTTTCAGCACGCATTGGATTAAGCACAAATGCTAAAACAGTTCTTCAAACAGAAAAACAATTAGTTAAATATATTCCTCCAGAAGATATCCCCGATGCACATCATTGGCTTATTCTTCATGGGAGATATGTTTGTACAGCACGTTCACCGAAATGCTTAACTTGCGGAATATCAGAGTTTTGCAAATCTTATCAACAAAATGATAAAAAATAGCATTTGTTAAATTAGTTGGTTGTATTTTTGTATTCGGTAAAATATTATGGAGAAGAATATCATTAAATATATTAAAGAAGCTCTGGAAACTATCTATAAGGTTGATGTATCCAATCTTAGTATTTCAGTTGAAAAAACCAGAGAAGGTATTGATGGCGATTTTACTGTTGTTGTTTTCCCATTTGTCAAGTATACCAAAAAGAAACCCGAAGACACTGCAAGAGATTTGGGAGTTTTTATTAAATCAAGATTCGAAGATATTTCATCGTATAATGTCATTAAAGGGTTCTTAAACCTCAGCATGACACAAGAATATTGGATTGAAAGACTTAATTCACTAATAAGCAAAGATAAGAAACCATCAGATAATGCACAAACCGTAATGGTTGAATTTTCTTCACCAAATACAAATAAACCATTACATCTTGGTCATATTAGAAATAATCTAATAGGCGATTCAGTATCAAGAATTTTAGCCGCCGCAGGAAATAAAGTTATAAAAGTAAACCTTATTAACGACCGTGGAATTCATATATGCAAATCCATGCTAGCTTGGATGAAATGGGGGGAGAATTCGACTCCCAAATCAGCAGGGATAAAAGGGGATAAATTCGTTGGCAATTATTATGTCTTGTTCGACAAATATTATAAAGAACAAATTGCTGAGCTTGTAAGTTCTGGATTAAAGGCAGATGAAGCCAAGGATAAAGCTCCACTAATGCTTGAAGCTCGTGAGATTCTTAAGAAATGGGAAGCAAACGATACTGAAATCAAACGCATTTGGGAAATGATGAATTCGTGGGTTTACGAAGGCTTTGAAGAAACATATAATAACTTAGGAATTAGTTTTGATAAGATATATTATGAATCAAATACATATTTATCAGGTAAAAATTTAGTAGTAAAAGGTATTGAAAACGGTATTTTCACAAGAGATGAAGATAGCTCTGTATGGATAGACCTCTCTGATGAAGGACTTGACCGTAAAATACTTCTTAGAAGTGATGGCACAACAGTTTATATGACACAGGATCTTGGCACTGCATTTCAAAGATTCGAAGAATTTAACCCTGAAAAGCTTATATATGTTGTTGGAAATGAGCAGGATTATCATTTTCAAGTTCTAAAAAAAATCCTCAATAAGTTTGAATCAGGATATGCAAATCGTATTGAGCATTTATCCTATGGCATGGTAGAACTACCTGATGGTAAAATGAAATCGCGTGAAGGAACTGTTGTTGATGCTGATGATTTAATGCAAGAAATGATTTTTTCAGCCAGAAAATTATCTGAAGAAAATGGTAAAATAAATGAACTCCCTAAAAACGAACGAGAAGAAATCATAAAAGAAATAGCACTTGGAGCATTAAAATATTATATCATCAAAGTTGACCCAAAAAAGCAGATGATATTTAATCCTAGTGAATCTATTGACTTTAATGGAAATACCGGTCCGTTTATTCAATACGCTTATGCGAGAATCAGCTCAATTTTGCGCAAAGCAGAATCTATGAAAATCAAATTTAACGGTAAGGTTTCAGAAGAAACACAATTATTAGATTGTGAAATCAAGCTTGTTTCTATGCTAACCGAATTTGATAACACAGTCTATGAATCTGCAAGAAAACTTGATCCAGGAATTATTGCGAACTATATTTACAATCTTGTAAAAGAGTTTAATCAATTCTATCACGATCATTCTATTTTAAAAGAAAAAGACTCCAAAATCCTTCAATTTAGGTTATTGCTCTCACTTAGGCTTGCAAACACTATTAAAACCGGAATGAATCTACTTGGGATAGAAGTCCCTGAAGTGATGTAAATAATCAGCAACAATAATAGTACTTTTTATTTGAAAAAATGGGTTCCACTCATTTTGATTATTGAGTAGAATCAATACTCTTTACGTAAAAACAATAATTAAAATTCCTACATAAACAATTACATTTCAGATCAAATTTCAACTTCATAGTTTCTATCTGGAATCTCAATATTTCTAAGTCCTTTCTTGTGAAGATATTCTTTATAGTGTTCAGCAGGCCCTTCATCACCATGAACAATAAAAGTCTTTTGAATTTGCTTTGGATCTTGGCAACTAAAAATATAATCCGCCATTTCTACATAATCGCCATGACCACTAAAAGATTCTAAGCGTTTGATATCAGCATTTATATAGTGTTCCTGACCATATATTGAAATTTTATTCATTCCAGTTTGTAATCTTGCACCTAATGTCGTTGGGGCACAATATCCAACTATCAGAATTGTATTTTTTGGATTATCAATATTATTAGCAATATGGTGCTTAACTCTACCCGCTTCAGCCATTCCAGAAGCTGAAATAATTACACATGGTTTATCTGTTTTGTTCAACTTCTTTGATTCATTAACCATCTTGATATAATGCAAACGCTCAAAACCAAATGGATCTGAATCGGTTTCCATAACCTTACGAACATTCTTATTATAACACTCTGGATGCATTCTAAAAACTGCTGTAACATTAACAGATAATGGGCTATCAACATATATATTAACTCGTGGCAAACGCCCATCGTTAAACCAATTATTCAAAGAATGAACGATTTCTTGAGTTCTCCCAACACTAAAAGAAGGAATTATCAATTTACCACCTTTGTTTACGCAAGTGTTCTGTACAATTTTCAACAATGCATCTTCAGACTCATGATTTGGGTCGTGAATTCTATCTCCATAAGTAGATTCTGTTATTAAAACGTCAGCCTGCGGAAATGCTTGTGGTGGTTTTAATATTCTATTCGATGGTCTACCAACATCACCTGTATATGCAATTTTAGTTACTTTACCATTTTCTATTATGCTAAGATTAACAACAGCGCTACCAAGCATATGACCAGAATTAGTGAATGTTACAGATATATATTCATCAATATTATAAACTCTTTCGTAAGCCACACCGACAAAAAGTTTAAGTGCAGTAACTGCATCATCATGTGTGTAAAGTGGCTTTACTGCTGGCAAACCCTTTTTTGCTAATTTCCTATTATACCACTTAATATCATGCTCTTGAATAAATCCTGAATCGGGAAGCATCAGTGAACAAAGATTTCTTGTTGCATCTGTACATATTACAGAACCCTCAAAACCTAGAGTAAAAAGATAAGGAATAAGACCAGAGTGGTCAATATGTGCATGTGAAAGAAGAACATAGTCAATATCACGTGGATCAAAGCCTAAGTCTCGGTTTGAACTATCTGTTTCTTTACCTTTACCTTGAAACATCCCACAATCAAGTAATATCTTTTTGCCAGAGTTTGTGGTTATTAGATGCTTACTACCTGTTACCTCTTTTGTTGCTCCAATAAATCTAATTTTCATATATCTATAGTTTTAAGGTTGTATATTTAATCCCAACTATTCCAAATCATTTTATTCTCGTCCCATTTTTTCTTTGGCTTATCAGTTCCATCAGGATAACCAATTGAAATGATGTTTAAAGGTACAATATGTTTTGGTAAATTCAATAATTTCCTAACTTTTCTTACTGCAACTTTGTTTGGATAAACTCCAATCCAAACTGCTCCTAACCCAGTACCCTCAGCTGCCAGTAAGATATTCTGCGATGCTGCTGAACAATCTTGAATCCAAAACTTTGGTAGAGCATCTGGTACATTTCTCATATCTCCACAAACTATAATAGCTGCTGAAGCATAGTTAAGCATATTCCCAAACATCATTTTATTTGCCAATGTTTTAAGAATATCTTTGTCATCAATCACAACAAAGAACCAAGGTTGTTTATTCATTGCACTCGGAGCTGCCATTCCTGCTTTTACAAGAGTCTCGAGTTGGGATTTAGAAACTTGCTGTTCTGTATAATTCCTAACACTTTTACGCGAATGAATAACAGATAAAACATCAGGAATAGTATCAATTTGAGCAAACACAAAAACTCCAAATGTCATTAATATGAATAATATGAATAGTTTCTTAATCATTAGTCTTCCGCTAATACAATCAATTTATCCTCTTTCGTAAACTCAACAATATCGTTTTTATCAGGATTTACAATAACTCCAAAACCACCTTCAATATCGTGAGATAATGAAGCAATTTTATATCCAATTGCAACTTGGCCTTTTAGTTTTGCTGATTCCAATAATGTGTAGAAATTTACTTTAGTGTCCAACTTAACATAGTTCTCTGCTGGTTTTAAGTAAATCTCACTACCTTCTGATTGCAATAAATCTTCAAAAGCTCTCATTAAATGCTTATTTTCAGACACTTGAGTCATCATTAAACTAATTAACTTATCGCTAACAATGAAATCGTCAACCTTAGTTACTGCTGCAAGATCTCTATTTCTATAATCAAGCATTTCACTTACAATCTTCATATTAATATCTTTTTCAGATGATATACGACGTAAATGCAATAGTGTAATAAGTGTTAAAGAATCTGCTTCTTGAATTTCAAGATTTTCATCACAAAGAACTTGAACATTTGCATAAGAAGTTGCATCTAAAGCATCTATTATCTCACGAGAGGTAATATCTCCTATTTCAAATTCAATATTTGTATTCTTCAGTGATTTTCTAATAAGCTCAAACTCATCAGCTTCAAACTCATGATTAGATACTATCTTTACAAAAGATCCTTCAGCAACATATTCGTCAAGTTCTCTTATTAAAATTGGACCACGAAGATTCCAACCAAGCATTAAAGTTCTTTCAGGACCTGCTACCTCCTCTTCTTTGCTTTGAATTACATCATAATTAATGTTATATTCTGTTTTATTTGATACAATCATTGTATCATCATCTTCAGTTATAGTTATTACTTGATCTCCTTCTTTAATTACATAGTCCATTGGAGGGTTAATAACAACTTCTCCACTAGCATATTGCAATCCCATTACAGAAGATGTTTCGTAAGCAAATATTGCTTCTTGGAATGTTTTTCCAATCAACTTTTCCTCATATCCAAAATACATTTCATCTCCATCATAATTCATAAGCTCCTGATAGACAAGACTCAAGCCACTTTGACGAGAAGTCTGAACCATAATTCTTGCAAACACATCATCTGTAAGAATAATTTCAACTTCATCTTCGCCAACCATCTTTGCTACTTCATAGTTCTTAATATCTTTAATTTCAGATACAATATGATACGCACCTTCTTTACGTTTCGGATTATTTGTAATAGCTAAAATTGTTTTGATAGCCTGTGAATCTGCATTACCCTCTTCAGGAGATAAAATAATTATAGACTTTGCCTCATGCGGATTAACCATTGCTAAACTATCTAAATCGTTAGGAATTCCATTGCGACAAATAACTTTCATATTTCCCATTTTTGGGATTTTATCTCTGATAGCATCTTCCATCTCAACCTTATCAACTTCTGATAAAATCACAATACGAGGTTTTTTTTGATTTTCGCCAGCAATTATAAGTTCTGAAATAATAGTGAATATCTTACTACTCCAACCTAAAATTAATGTATGATTTGATTCTAGAACTCTACTCTTACCTTTTCTAAGCTCATCGAGTTTACTTTCGATACCTGAACCTAAAATACCTATTAAAGTTGATAGAATAAATATTCCACTAAGAGTTATTAATAATCCGAACAATCTAAAAACCCAATCTATATCACCTGCAACAGTACCAGGGTCCATCGCACGCATTAAGCCCTGCCAGAAACCTTCAAAAAGATTCATTGACTCTTCTCCTTCTGAAGTAAGTTTGAATCCCCAATAAACAAATCCAGCAATTAATACAGTAATTAGCGACAATATCCCAAGCAATCCAATCATTGCACCAGGCCCCTTACTCATAAGGTTATCAAATCTATATCTTAGCTTCTCTGATAAACGAGGTTTTGAAATCATAAATTTCTAGTATTTAATGATAAGATGTAAAAGTAATAAATATTCTTTTCAAAATCCAGAAATCAAAATCCAAATAACAAGAAACAAGAAGAAAGATTCAAGTAGTAAACGCAAATAGCCAATAGCTAAAAGCCAAGAAGTTAAGTATCTTCTAATCCCTAACTTCAACAAATTCCTTTGTATGTGGATCGAAATGAATTTTTTGTTTGTATTCTTCTCTGTGACCAGTTGGATTATCTTCATTCTCTTTCCATTCGTTCCAAGTGTGGGTAATGTTTTGGGTAATTTCTCCCTTATCAAATACAACCTCACAGAGTGTAAAATCCTCACTATCTCCATTTTTATATGCTATCAAGAACTCAGTGATGTATTTACCATTTTTATCAAATACATACATAGGATAATACCAGTCAACATTAGATACTGGGCAATGCATTTCATGTGTTACAAGAGCTATATAACTTTCGGACAAATCAAACTTAGCAATAGCTGAGACTCTATACGTAATGCAACCTTCATAAACCTCTTCATTTTTAAGTCCAAAATATTTTTCAATATCACTATCGTCAATAGCTACACCATATTTATCTTTTTCGCTACTAATAATCTGCAATTTTTCGTTATTAATATCATGAAATAAAGCTAAAAACTCATCCATCGGTTCAGTATTGTTTTTCAATTTTGCTTCAAATTCAAGAATCAACTCAACATTTTGTTTTTCTATATCAGTCAAAAGGCTATCAACATTTGAATAAAGAGGTATATACCAATCTAGTTGACTATAATATTCAGCTAAATCCTGATTTTTAAAAGTATAACCATACCGTGCATATACATCATTTCGCAGATACATCAACTCACTAGAACTTAAATCCTTTAAATCTTCTTCTGACAAAACATTTCCAACAACTGTATCTACAATAACTTCCTTATTTTTCTCATCCTGTCTTTCTGGCACAGTATTGTTAGTACAAGACGAAGCAAATACAATTATAAAAATAGATGAATATAAAGTCAAAGAAGAAATCCTTTCTATTAGATTAAATTTCATGATTTTCTATATTTTGGTTGATTGCAATTATTATTATATGTGTTTAATGAAAAATATTATCCTGACACTGAAATCTTCATCAATTTCTCTCTATTTAGAATTTTAATTATTCCTCTTTCATCTGTGATAAGACCACTTTCTTTAAAATCCTTTATTCCTCGAACTACACTCATAACAGACATTCCTGTAAATTCTGCTAAATCTTTTCTCGACAAAGATAATTTAAACTCATCTGATTTATAAATACCATCCGCTAAGAACAAGAATGTCTCAGCCAAACGACCATTCATTTGTTTATGTGTTAAAGATTTTATTCGATTAAAATTGTACAGTAGACAATTATTCATATTAGTAATAACTGCTGCTGCAAATTCACCATTTTGCTTAATAAAGTCTTCAAAAAGTGTCTTATCCATTGCACAAATCACAGAATCTGCAAGTGCAGACACAGTATATTCCATTTTTGCTGTGCTATATAAAGATGGTAAACCAATCAGACTACCACTTGGAAATATTGTAAGCACTAGATTCTCTGTGTCATTAATCTCCTTATAAATCTTGACCAGGCCCTGTTGCAAGTACAAAATTTGCGGAACAAATCCGCCTTGTTTAGCCATAATCTCGCCTTTCTTATATTTCAGGACTACTTTATTATTGTCAATTTTCGTTAATTCTTCATCGCTCAACATATTAAAGCACAGCGACTTCTCAGGGCAATTCAAACACGAATTGTTTTGTGCAACAGTATCCATAGTTATAGTTTAAAGTAACATATGTTAATCAAAAACTAAAAATATGTTTATTTTTTTATTAAACCAAATATATATTTAAATAAATCAATGTTTTATATATTGTAAATCATTGTTTTTACTAATTTTACACGTAAAGCATGATTCGTTATTACATTTGCAAGTATTAAATTTTAAATCAAATATTGATATTAATGAAAATTAAATCATTTCTAATTATCACAATTGTTTTGTTTTCCATATGGATACTACTAAACAATTCACTTGATCCGGTTTTACTAATTATAGGTGCAGGAGTATCGATAATAATATCATTGATATTCTGCTCAAATTGTTCAGTTTTTAATCAAATAAAACTCAATCCAAAATCTTTTGCATTTTCAATTGCTTATTTATTTGTTTTTATATTTGAACTAATTAAGTCGAACCTTGATGTTGCATACAGAGTTATTAGCCCTAAGCTACCAATAAACCCGGGTATTGTTAAAGTAAAAACATGTCTTACCTCTGAAATTGGGCGTATGATTTTAGCAAATTCTATTACTCTAACACCTGGAACACTTAGTGTAGACATAAAGGATGAATTCATCTATGTACACTGGATTGATGTTGCAAACAAAGACTTAGATGTAGCAACAGAAGCAATAGTTAACAAGTTTGAGAAATTATTAAAAGAAATTTATGGTTGATCAATTATTAAATATTTCGGTCGGGATAATACTACTTTCAGTATTACTCTCAATGTTTAGGTTTTTAAAAGGACCTACTACCTTCGACAGAATCGCTTCTTTCGATACTATGACCATCTCAACAATTGGTTTAATAGGTATCATCTCCTACATATCTGGTAGAGGGATTTATATTGATGTGGCCATTGTTTACGGACTGTTGAGCTTTTTAGGGGTTATTATTATTTCAAAATATCTTGAAAATTCATTATAGATGGAAACTTTAAAATTAATAGGTGCTATAATCGTTTTACTAGGATCAATATTTTTACTACTTGGTTCTATTGGACTTGTGCGTATGCCAGATCTTTTTAATAGAATTCAAGCAGGAACAAAAGCTTCGACACTCGGTACAATGCTAACACTAGTTGGTCTAATCTTCTTAAATCCTGAATGGACTGGAAAATTAGTGATTTTAATACTATTTGTGCTAATTACAAATCCAATTTCGTCTCACGTTTTAGCACGAGCAGCACACTTTTGCAAGATCAAATTATCTGACAAGACAATTACAGATCAACTTGCCGAAGATGGTATTGAGGATAATAAAAATGAAGAATTAAATAACATCAAAGAATAAGCTTATGATTTGGATACTAATTTCAGTAGTTCTTGGAGTAGTGATGATAGCAATGGCTGTCATTGCCATTCATAATAAAAAGGTCACACTATCGATTCTTTCTGCTGGTGGAGTAAGTCTTATAGCTTCTATTTTATATTTGCTTTTAGCAGCACCTGATGTTGCATTAACAGAGGCAGCTATTGGAAGCGGACTTACAACGTTTATTTTCTTTTATGCATTGAACAAAATAAAAAAATACAAACATGTTGAGGAATAGTTTATTATTTATTTTAATACTCGGCTTGGCTGCAATTATGTTCAGCGTTTTCATGGATTACACTCCAAAGGAGAAGCTGGGTCCTGTTGCAGAGCACTATGCTAAGCATGGTAAAGACGAAGTTGGTGCTGCCAACTTAGTTACTGCAGTTGTAGTTACATATAGAGGTCTGGACACGCTAGGGGAAGTCTCAATTCTTTTCCTTTCTGCTGCAATTATTGGTTTTTTCTTAAAGGTAAGACACAATGGTAACGAAGAAGATCCAAAAATTAAAAGATACAGCGAGATATTAGGTACAGGAGCTAAACTCCTAGTTCCGATAATTGTTCTTTTAGGTGTATATGTATTTATTAATGGACATCTTACTCCAGGAGGTGGTTTTCAAGGAGGAGCAATTATTGCATCAGCATTTGTTTTAATGCTAATCGCTTTACCTCGTCCAAAAATTAACCACAAGGTTTTATCTATAGTAGAATCGATGTCTGGTTTAAGCTATGTTATTATTGGTCTACTTGGTGTATTACTTGGGCTTGGTTTCTTAGACAATCAAATCTTGAGCTTAGGGACTTTTGGAACAATTCTTAGTGCAGGTACTGTACCTATAATATATATCCTAGTTGGACTTAAGGTTGGTACAGAGCTTACCGGAATCATTGTTAATTTAAAAGAAATTCAAAACGAAGAATAATGCAAAACATTGGTATAGAACAAATTAGCCTCGGCATTGGATTTATCCTTCTCTTATTAGGATTGTGGGGTATAATATCTCAAAAAAATATCTTAAAGATTATTATTTCATTTACCATTTTTGAAACTGGTCTAAATGTGATAATAGTTGCAATAGGGTATATTCGTAATAAAACTGCTCCGATTCTAGATTCAGATGAATTACAGACTAACACAGTTGATAAAATTGTGGACCCATTACCACAAGCTTTAGTACTTACATCAATCGTTATTGGACTAGGTGTTACATCAATATTGCTTGTATATGCTTTAAAGCTATATAAACAAAAGAAAACTTTAGATATTAACGATTATAAAGACACAAAATGGTAGATCCTATTTATATTGTAGCCGCACTACTGGGAATTGCATTCTCATTAGGCTTTCTGGGTAAAAAGTCAGAAACACCTGCAGGTATTCTAAGCCTTTTGGCTCTGGGTTTTGCAACAATTGTTTCTGCACAGTGGTTTTATAATTTCGTTACTGCAGATATCGAAACTTATCAGATTTTTACTACTGCTTTTAAACCTCCATTCTCAATCAATCTGATGATGGGGAAAGAAGAAGCATTATTCACATTAATGATAAATGCTATTGGCCTTTTTGGTGGGTTCTATATGTTTGACAAACTCAAAAAAGCTGGCAAAGGCTCATTTATAGCCCTATTAATGCTAATTATGGGTTTAAATGTTGTTGTAATGACACGCGACCTATTTAACTTATTTGTATTTCTTGAAATTAGTAGTATTGCTGTTGCAGGATTAATAATCCTAACACAAACCACTAAAAGCATTTCTGCAGGATTCAAATATATGATAGCAACAGGAATCATTTCAGGAATATTACTTCTTGGTATCGCATTTATATATCATTATACGGGTTCTTTGAATATCGACGACATTCTCACTCAAAACCTTGGAGCAGCAAAAGGATTATCAATTGCAATATTCTTTATTATGATTGCGGTTGTTCTTGAACTTAAACCATTCCCTGCTAATGGCTGGGGACTTGATGTATATAGTTCTGCTGAAAGTGGAGTAAGTGCTCTGCTATCATCTGCTTATGCAACAGCAACAGTATATGTTTTAATGAAAATTTTACCTTTGGCACCAGAAAAATTTCAATTTGTAATTGCTGGTATTGGAATAGTAACATTTATATTCTCTAATCTAATTGGTATTAAACAAAATAATCCAAATAGAATGCTGGGATACTCTTCCGTTTCCCAAATTGGATTATTAACTGCAGTTATTGGATTATCAAGCGTAATTGGAGACTATACTTATTTTATTGTTATTTCACTATTAATTAGTCACTTTTTTGCAAAAGCAGGTTTATTTTGGCTATCTGGAATAGTTCAATCAGATACTCTTGAAGGTTGGTCTATTCTTAGAAAGAATAAAATATTATTAATTGCTTTTGGCGTTTTCGTTTTTACACTTATTGGCCTTCCTCCATTTCCGTCTTTCTTTGGAAAATGGGAATTAGTTATGCATTTAGCACAATCGAATAATATTCTATGGATTGCTCTTGTATTAATTGGTTCTTTTTTAGAAGCAATCTATATGTTTCGTTGGTTTGGAAATATTTTAAAACTTGATATTCCCGAAGGAATTGAACTTAAATTAAAATTTCATAAATTATTCCCAATAATAGTATTTGTAGTAGCTATTTTTGTATCAGGATATTATATCAGTTCCCAACACCAATATGGCAAACTAATAAACTATCTTCCTATTTTATTTATTATATTTATTGCCGCATTAGAATTTTTGCCAGCATGGGTAAAAAACACTATCTCAATATTAGGAGTAATTGCATATATAGTATTCTTATATCCAATCGTTGAAGGGGATTTATTACGAGAGATATTTCTATGGATATTCCTTGGAGGAGCAGTAATTACCCTATTTTCAGGTTATTATTACAAAAAAGATCGACGATTAGGATTTTATCCAATGGCATTAACTATGTTTGCCGGATTAGCAATGCTAATTACTGCCACAAATTTATTCGAGATATTGTTTGGTTGGGAATTAATGACAATTGGCTCTTATTTTCTACTAATCAGAGGTAAAAAATCGCGTCCACATGGGTATAGTTATTTGATGTTCTCTATAGGAGGTTCTTATACTATGATGTTTGGATTTGCCTTAGCTTTTGCCAGTTTTGGAAATATCGATCTACAAGCGTTAACAGATATTTCTGTATATCCTACTTTAGCCTACTCCTTAATATTATTAGGATTTATGACTAAAACAGCATCTTTTGGATTACATATATGGCTTCCCGGAGCTCATGGTGAAGCTGTTGCAGACATACACTTTATGGCATCAGCAATATTACTAAAAGCAGGAGTATTTGGAATAATTTTGGTCCTTCTGCATATGGGATCAGAAGCAAGTTACGCTAAAAATATTTTGTTTGTTCTCGGCTGGGTTGGTGCAATTTCTGCTCTAATCGGAAATATTGCAGCATCATTTCAAGAAAGTGCAAAACGGCTATTAGCTTGGTCTAGTATCGGACAATTAGGATATATTGTATTTGGACTTGCTATGATGACAAATCTTGGCTGGACAGCAGGCTTATTCTATACTATAACACACTTTTTATATAAAGGGGTTTTATTCTTAGTTATTGGAGGAATAGCCTTGAAGCTCGGGACACCAATGATGTATAAGATGGGTGGATTGATAAAAAGAATGCCCTTCTCATTTATTGCTGTGCTAATTGCGATAATAACTTTGGCAGGCGTTCCACCTTTAGTTGGTTTTGCTGGTAAATGGTTATTTTATAATGCTATAATTACAGGAGGCTATTACTTCCAAGGTATAGTCATTCTTTTTTCAGGAATTGTTGCGTTCTTATATCTTTTTAGACTTATACATTCCATATTTCTTGGTCAACTTAAAGACGAACATCGTAATGTAAAGGAAATATCTATTTGGCTATTAATTCCTGTATATCTTCTATTATTTGCCATAATGGCAATTTCATTTAAGCCACAACTTCTATTAGAACCATTAGGAAATTACTTATCAGTATATTTCCCAGATGGGGCTTTAACATGGGAAGGAACAATGGCATATTCCACATTAGGTTATTGGGATGGCAACTCAATTATGATTATTGTTGGAGTAATGTTCATGATTCTTTTTGGATGGTTGCTTATTACTAATGTGAAATCAAAAAAAGTAAAACAATTCGACATTGTATACTCTGGAGAACGACCATTTAGACCTGAAACAACACATATGTCACATAATTTATATGCAGGATATAATAAAGCCTTAGGGTTTATTATGGCTCCTGGAGTCACAAATTTCTGGAATTGGATGGGAACAACAATTCATGATATATCAGAATTTGTCCGGAGAATATATTCTGGTAATGGACAAGTTTATTTAATTCACATTATAGCTTATATAATAATTACTTATGTTATTGTTTTCTAATTTATACATTTACTAATTATGAATCAAACTATTATAAAACTACTATATACTCTATTAGGACTTTTTATTGTTCTAAATTGGGGAATGCTAATGGGTGCAACAATGCGAAAAATAGTCGCTAGATTAGCAGGTAGATATGGCATCCCAATTTATCAACCATGGATAAGTTTAATAAACTTATACACTAAACGAACATCTATTACTCATGGAATGATGTTTTATTTAGGTCCGGTTTTTAGATTAGGTGGTGGTGTAGGAATGTTCTTATTTATACCAATGATATTTGGCTCAGAACACTTTAGTAATTTCTCATGGTCAGGAGATTTAGTCTTAATATTATATTTTCAATTTTTTGGAATGTTAGGAATGGCTCTAGGAGCAGGTGAAGGTGGTCACCCATATTCAATTATAGGTATCAGTAGAGGTCTAGCACAATTTACAACAGTAGAAATACCTATGACTCTTGCTGTTATTTCAATAGCAATTCAGTATAATACTTTATCCATTACTGAAATAGTTGCCGCTCAACAAGGTAGTATATTTAATTGGACATTATTCACTAATCCACTGGCAACAGCAGCTGCAATGCTTTCATTATTGGGCATATTCAGACATGCTCCTTTTAATCTGGTTAAAGCACCAAACGAAATCCCAATTGGTCCACCAACAGAATATCATTCATCTTTCCTTGGAGTATTAAGAACTAATAATGCTATTTTGCATGTAGTTGAAGCTGTATTATTTATGAATTTATTTTTTGGTGGAGCTACAAATTGGATAGAATTAATAGTTAAATCATTCTTTATTTATTTTTGGTCTGTTTTTGTTGGAGTCGTATCTCCTAGATTTAGAATTGAACAATCTGTGACATGGTTCTTAAAAATCCCATTGGTAATCGGTATTTTAGCAATAATAATTTTCATTTAAAAAATATTCCGGAATGTCTGAAAACGATAATAAAAAGAAAAACACTGAAGATAGGTTCCTGGCTGAAGAGAATAAGCAAAGGATTGTTATTTCTCCGGAAGGCGAAGAAATAACAATAAATCCATTAGAAGACTATTTTTGTGATGAAAGACCTGAAATTGTTGCTCCAAAAAATAAAGTCGTAGAAAAATTTCTTAATTGGGCAAGAGCAGAATCATTATGGGTATTAGGATTTGGTACCGGATGTGGAAGTATAGAGATCCCACCTCTATTAACTCCAAGATTTGATGCTTTTCGCTTTGGAGTTCAAATGCGACCAACTCCAAGACAATCATCAGTTATTATAATTTCGGGTTACTTAGCAGTTAAAACACTTAAAAGAGTTATTCGATCTTACGAACAAATGCAAAGTCCAAAATATGTTATTGCATTAGGTTCTTGCACAATAAATGGAGGAATGTACTACGATAGTTATAACACAATCAACAGACTTGACTATTATATACCTGTAGATACTTATGTAACTGGATGTATGCCAAGACCTGAAGCATTATTAGCAGGCTTTAATCATTTAAAAGAAAGAATTAAAGCAGGAAAAGCTGAAGGAGCGAATGAATATGCTGAAAAATTTGACTGGTATAAAGCTAATCAGAAAAAAATTATTAAAGATTGGAACATGCCAGATTATAATTGGTAGAGAATAAAAATAATACCTGTGATCATTAAATAACAATATTATTATGCAAAAAATAATAGACAAATTAAACACAATATTCGAAATATCTGATATAATTGAAGATAGCAGTAATTTCTCTTTCTTAACTTGTAAGAAAGAACAAGCTATTTCAATGATCACTCATCTTAGAGATATTGAAGGATTCTCTCATTTTGTAATTTTATCAGTAGTTGACTGGATTGAAGATGAAAAATTTCAGTTAACATATATCTTGAATAATCCGGATAAAAAAATTGATATTGCAATTAGAGTATTTATTGATAGAAATAATCCTATTATGGACTCTGCACATCATTTATGGCAACATGTTGCTACATATCAAAGAGAACTAAAAGAAATGTTTGGAATTGAATTTCCAAATAGTCCTAGGTTAAATGAATCATTTATTCTTGAAGGATGGGATAACATTCCACCTATGCGTAGAGATTTTGATACTAATAAATATTCAGAAGAAACATTCTTCCCAAGAGAAGGCAGGACAACTAATGATCCATCAGAATACATGAAGAATAAATTATATCCAGATGAAAAATAATAAAAACATATTTGGTTGGCAAGCAGACAGATCAAAGTATCCTGATTTGGATGATAATGGAAAACCTATTGTTGATTTAACTTCACATAAATACACAAAAGTATGGCAAGGACCTAATCATCCTGGTATTACAGGAAATATGTCTTTAGAACTTACATTAAGTGGAGATGAAATTGTCGATGCTAAAACTCATGTTGGTTATTTACATCGTGGGTTTGAAAAATTAATTGAACGTAGAATCTACTTCAAAGGCCTAGCTACATGTATTAGAATGTGTGTGCCAGAATCCGACTCAAATGAATATGTTTATTCAGCATCTATAGAAAAACTTGCTAAAATAGAAGTCCCTGAGTTAGCATTATGGATGAGGACATTAAGTTTAGAAATGTCTAGATTACAAATGTTACTAAGGACTGTTCCTGGACAAGCCTCTACCCTATCTTTAGGTCTTGGTGGTCAATGGGGAATGTACTTACGTGATTTAATTCTCGATAGGTTTGAAGAACTTACAGGTGGTAGAATATATCACATGTTTATTGTACCTGGTGGTGTTCGTGGATACTTACCAGATGGTTTTAAAGAAAGAATGGAAGAGAATTTAAAACTAATTGAGGAATTTGTTTTAAAAATAGAAGATTTGATTTTTAACAATGCCATTTTTAAGAAACGTACAGTTGGTGTTGGTGTTATAGAAAAATCTTGGGTTAGTGAATATGGAATTGTTGGACCAAATGCTCGAGGTGCAGGTTTCAAAAGAGATGTTCGCAAAGATTATCCATACCTAAAATATAATGAACTAGATTTTGACGTAACAATAGGTCATGATTCTGACATATATACAAGAAATCAAATTCGTAAGCAAGATTTAATCACTACAGTAGATTTAATCAGACAAATAATGGCAAAAATGCCTAATAAAGGAGATATTAGAGCAGTTACACCAAATGTTTTACATTGGGAAATTGAGAAAGGCGAAACATATCAAAGATCAGAATCTTCACGCGGAGAATATGGCCTATATATGGTTTCTGATGGAACAAAATATCCTAGAAGAATAAATCTCCGTGGACCGAGCTATACGCATGCAGTATCATTACTTGAAAGAATGTTGCTTAATGCAAATATAGCTGATGTACATAATATAATGGTATCATTACAAACTTGTCCACCTGAAATTGAACGATAATTGTGATTATCAAAAACGAATGTAAATTGTAAACAAATTAAACATGGCACTAAAAGATACTTTACTCCCCTTTACCGCTTGGCAAAATATAACAAGAGATCCTGTTACTGTTAAGGACCCTCTTAATGATCGTCCTGGTGCTGAACGTTACAGAGGATTTCACAAAAACGATATTGAAAAATGTATAGGTTGTGGAACATGTGAAGAAATATGTCCAAATGCAGCAATTGATTTAGTTCCTGTTGAAGGTGTTGAAACCAAAGACGGCGATAGCGGATTACGTCCAAAGATTGATTATGGTAGATGCTGCTGGTGTGGATTTTGTGTTGATATTTGCACAACGAATTCACTGACATTATCTAATGAGTACAAATGGATTGATGAAGATCCTGATAATTTTAGATTTATTCCCGGTGTTGATAAAAAATCATGGGATAATGAAGAAAAAGGTTGGAAGAAACCAGGGAATAACTATAAATTATATAATCCAGAAAGAGTAAAAATGAAGGAGTTACATCCTGAAGAAAGAGATAAATCTTTCATTGAAATTATTCAGGGTTATTCTAAACAACAAGCATTGGCTGAAGCAGATCGTTGTGTAGAATGTGGTATTTGCACTGCAACCTGCCCTGCCCATATGGGTATTCCTGAATATATAAAAGCTATCAGAAATGATGATCTCGAAGAAGGTCTTCGCATTTTATATGATACTAACCCACTACCAGAAATTTGTGGTAGAATCTGTACTCATAAATGTGAAACTGTTTGTTCTGTTGGACATAAAGGAGATCCTATTTCAATAAGATGGTTAAAACGATATATCGCTGATCAGAATCCTTCAGATAAATTTAAAGAAATTCTAGGAACAGATACAATTGAG
>CAZUQY010000012.1:0-19802 GCA_964622935.1 uncultured Bacteroidales bacterium
TTAAATATTATGCATATTTAACTGGCTGTAAAATAAAATTCATAATTTATTAATATATAAATCATTTATAAATTTCCTATCTTTGTACATAGTTAAAAAACTGAATGAGCCGTAATTCAAAATTAAATATTCTAAAAAAATGACAGACCTTAATAAAATGATTAAACCTGATTATATATTTGAAGTAAGTTGGGAGATTTGCAATAAAGTTGGTGGAATTCATACAGTATTGTCAACAAAATCAAAAGTGTTATCCCAAAATTGTAAAGAACTGATTTTAATTGGCCCGGACTTATGGAGAGAGAGTGGTGATCATCCTGAATTTACGGAGGATTCTAATCTTTTTACTGATTGGCATAGAAAAGCTGAATCCGAAGGCTTGCGTATAAGAACAGGTAGATGGAATATTCCTGGAACACCAAAAGTTCTTTTAGTAGATTTCTCCCATTATATTAATGAAAGAGATGCAATCCTTTTTAAGTTTTGGGAAGATTATAAACTCGACTCACTAGCAGGGCAATGGGATTACATCGAGCCAGCATTGTTTGGTTATGCTACAGGTAAGGCGATAGAGAGTTTTGTAAACTTTAATCTCTCGGTACATGACAAGGTAATTGCGCATTTTCATGAGTGGATGACAGGAACAGGAATATTATATCTAAAAAGTCAATCACCACAGATTGCAACCGCTTTTACAACTCATGCAACAGCTGTTGGAAGAAGTATTGCCGGAAATAGATTACCTCTTTATAGGGATCTCGAAGAATATGACGGTGATTTAGTTGCCAGAGATTTAAATATTCCTTCAAAGCAAAGTCTCGAAAAATTAAGTGCTCATAATGCAGATGTGTTTACTACTGTAAGTGAAATAACGGCTGCTGAGTGTGCTCAATTACTAAAAAAGGAAGTTGATATAGTAACCCCTAATGGATTTGATAATAATTTCGTTCCTACTCCTGAAGAGTATAAATCTAAACGTAAAATTGCTCGTGGCAAATTTATTAGAACTGCTGAAACTCTAACTAATTATAAATATCAAAAGGAACCTGTTATTGTTGCAACCTCTGGGAGGTACGAATTCTATAATAAAGGATACGATCTTTTTATTGATGCTCTAGGGAAATTAAATAAAGATTTTAAACTTCAAGATGAGGTGCTTGCTTTCATTCTTGTACCTGGAAATAATTATGGGCCGGTTCGTGCGTTGTGCAATAAATTAAATGATATAGAAGATAATACCGTATTTGATAATAATATTCTGACTCATAATCTTCATGATGCGGATTATGATCCGGTTATTCAACGTATTCGCCAAAATGAGCTATTCAACAGATCTGAAGATAAAGTAAAAGTTATTTTTGTCCCTACTTATTTGCAAGGAGATGATGGGATCTTTAATTTAAAATATTATGATCTACTTCCTGGGCTTGATCTTACTGCTTTTGTGTCATATTATGAACCTTGGGGTTATACACCTCTCGAATCAGTTGCTTTTGGAATACCAACAATAACAACTGACCTTGCAGGTTTTGGTAAATGGATGAAATCTGTTCTTGATCCAAGCGATAAATGTGTAGTTGTTATTGAGCGTAACGAAGATAACTCAGAAGAAGTTAGAGATAATATTGTAAATGCAATAAGGGACTTTGTTTCTTCAACTAAAACAGATAAAGAGAATCTTCGTAAGGCAGCAATTCTTGCATCAGAGAAATTGTTGTGGCAGAATTTAATCGAACAATATCTGAAAGCATATTCTGTAGCTCTTGCAAAAATAGATGAAAGACACGATACTATCGTTAACATGCCTCAGCTAAGACCATCTGTAAATGTTTTTAATAAAGAGGTGCAATCACCACTTTGGAGAAAGTTTGAAATTCAAACAACAATGCCTGAAAAGTTTACTTGTCTCCTTGATATTGCGATGAACCAGTGGTGGACATGGAATTACAACGCTAGTCAGATGTTCAAATATATTGATCCGGTTCAATGGCGTGAGAATTCTTACAATCCCGTTACTTTTCTTGAAGATATCTCTCTTTCACGAATGATGGATCTTGAAAATGATGAAACCTTTGTTAAGATGTACGACTCGGTTTGTGCTAAGTTTATTGAATATATGAATGAGCAGAATAATAAGAAAGCTCCTAAGATTGCATATTTTAGCATGGAATATGGGTTAAATGACAATATAAAAATATTTAGTGGCGGCTTGGGGATTTTGGCTGGCGATTATCTCAAAGAAGCTAGCGATACAAATACCGATATGGTAGGAGTTGGACTTCTTTATCGTTATGGATATTTTAAACAGAAAATCACGATTAATGGTGAACAGCATGCTGAATATATCCCACAGAGTTTTGATAAAATGCCAATACTTCCTGTTAGAGATGAAAACGGTGCGCAGAGAAAGATTATGGTTCATCTTCCAGGGCGTAATGTATATGCCAAATTATGGGTTGTCAAGATTGGTCGTATTTCTTTAATTCTTTTAGATACAGATGTTGATGATAACCAGGAACAGGATAAATTAATTACATCCCAAGTATATGGTGGTGCTCTTTAGTTGAGATTTAAACAGGAAATGATTCTTGGAATTGGTGGTATTAGAGCTCTTCAGGAAATGAATATTCAACCGGATATTTATCACTGTAACGAAGGACATGCTGCATTTATTGGACTCGAAAGGTTGAGAATATTAAGAACTAAACGGAATCTTAAATTTAATGAGGCTCTTGAGATTATCAGAGCATCGACATTATTTACAACTCACACTCCTGTGCCTGCAGGGCACGATAAGTTTGATGAGGATATGATGCGTATTTATATGGCTCACTATCCAGAAAGACTGAAAATATCTTGGGACGAATTGATGAAACTTGGTCGCTTAAATCCAGGTGAGAAATTTTCGATGAGCTTCCTTGCTGCAAATGTGTCACAAGAAGTTAATGGAGTTTCAAAACTACATGGAGAGGTTTCTAAAGAAATGTTTGTTGATCTTTGGAAGGGTTATTTTGCCGAAGAAAATCATGTAGGTTATGTAACCAATGGCGTTCACTATCAATCTTGGACTGCCATAGAATGGAAATTGCTTTATGAGAAAACATTTGGTACAGAGTTTCTTAATGATCTTTCAAATAAAGAGTATTGGAAGAAAATTCATAATGTTGATGATAAAACAATCTGGGATATAAGACAAAGACAAAGATCAAAACTTGTTACTTATGTTAAAGATAAGGTTCGCGATAGTTGGATACGCAGATACGAGGATCCAAAGAACATAGTTGACATACTTGAAAAGATTGACGAAAATGTTCTTACAATAGGTTTTGCTAGACGTTTTGCTACATACAAACGTGGGGATTTATTATTTAGAAATTTAGACAGATTATCAAGGATTTTAAATAATAAGGATATGCCTGTGCAAATTCTTTTTGCAGGAAAAGCTCATCCAAATGATAAAGCTGGTCAGAAATTGATTCAGAGAATTATTGAAATTTCGAAACGTCATGCATTTTTAGGTAAGATTATTTTTATCGAGAATTATGATATTAGACTTGCTAAAAAGCTTGTGCAGGGAGTTGACATTTGGTTAAATACACCAACTCGTCCGCAAGAAGCTTCGGGAACAAGTGGCATGAAAGCTGTGATGAATGGCGCTTTGCATTTTTCGGTACTCGACGGATGGTGGGTAGAAGGTTATCGTCCAAATGCAGGTTGGGCATTACCTGCCGAACGCGTTTATGAAAATCAGGAATTCCAGAATGAACTTGATACTCAAACAATTTATCACATGCTGGAAAACGAAATCGCACCTCTTTTCTATAAACGAGATAATGACGGAATACCACATGACTGGATTAAGTTTATTAAAAATTCTATTGCAGAAATAGTTCCTGAGTTTACTACAAAGAGAATGATTGACGACTATAAAGATAAATTTTACAATAAACTCTATCAGCGATCATTAATGATTAAGGAAAATGATTATTCAGCAGCAATAAAGATTGCTGAATGGAAGCAGAATATTAAAAAAGTGTGGGGTGGTATTGAAATTGTCGGTGCGAAATTCCCAGATTACGAAAAAAATCCAATGAGTCTTCAGGAAGCTTTTACAGGTGAAATAGAAATTGACCTTCATCAGCTTTTATCTGAAGATGTAGGAGTAGAGGTTGTGATAACAAATGCGATTAATAACGGATATACGCATATTTATCAAAAATATACTGCTGAGCTCGTGAACGTTAATAATAATATTGCTAAATATGTGATTAAAGGCGCACCACAAAAACCAGGATTTTATAATTATGCAATCCGAATATTTGCAAAGAACGAGCTCTTGCCTTATCAGCACGACTCTGGATTTGTAATGTGGGGGTAAGAAGTAACTAAAGTACTTGGAGTACTACATTTAGTGTCTTTTAACATGCTGTATGTCAGTGATTTATAAACATTATATCTTTGTGAGGTACAACATAGGTACAACAAGTGAAATAATTGTAAATTTATATTCATTCTAAATTGACAATGCAGGACATCCTTGACAAAGTTAAGAACTTATTTATTTTATCAGCATTTTCCTTTTTTATTTTTGGATACTAGACTATATTTGGAAAATAGATACTATTCTAATGAGTCTAACAGTAAAAACATTATCACAGATAGCAAATGATTACGGTATTCACGTAAATACATTACGACGATGGATTAGCCCAATTAAATCTGAATTGAGAATAAATAATCGTAAGCTATTACTCCCTTGGCAAATTCAAAAGATTCATAGTTTTTTAAATGAAAGATAGAAGAACAATAGATAGACTTTCTAATTGACTTCAATAGTTAATGATTTTCAATTCCAATATTTCCCAAAAAGATTTTTACACCAATCATTTCTCCAAGTTGTCATCAAATAAGTTTACCGCTTATTGTTTCTGCGAAGCTGTAAAACAAAAATAGCGAAAACCCCCTGCGAAAGCTTAGAAAAAAAAACGCTATTCTACCTTCTCCTAAATTCCGAAGCAACAATTGCCGCTGCTACTGAAATGTTTAATGATTCTGCATGTATCTCACCTGCGGAGAATGAAGGAATGTGAATCTTTTTATCAACAAGAGCTTCAACTTCTACTGATATGCCATTCCCTTCATTTCCAAGAATGAATAATCCAGATTGTGGTAAATTGCTTGTGTAAATATTTTCGCCTTCAAGGAAAGTCCCAAAACATGAATGTCCTGTTGTTTCTTTGTACTCAAGTATAAAATTGGGTAAGTCAGTATATTGCACATTTATCCTGAGAAAAGCACCCATACTTGCTTGAATAACTTTAGGGTTGTAAACATCAGCTGAATGATGTGAACAAATCAGATTTTCAATTCCGAACCAATCACAAATTCTTAATAAAGTTCCCAGATTTCCCGGGTCCTGAATGTCTTCAACCACCATTGTAAGATTGTCTTTTAGGGATTGGATCTGAATACTCTGTATTGGTATTTCAACAACAGCAAGAACTCCTGGTGTGGTTTTTAAATTCGAAATTTTCTTCATTCCTGATTCATCTGTGATTATTATTTCAAAATCACCCGATGCTGATGGGATTTCTTTAGTCTCGTTATAAATCAGGTATTTTATTTTATAATCAGAATTTAGAATTTCAGAAATAATTTTATACCCCTCTGCAACAAACAGATTATTTTCCTGTCTGTATTTTTTTACTGACAATGACCTGATTAGACTGGTTTTTGATTTTGAAAGTTCTGTTATCATTCGCATGTAATATAAGGGAGAATTTTGTTATAATTGTCTTCAGACATAGCTTTTTGCTTTAATAGTTCGTCAACAGTATGTATTTCCCCTGCAAATTTCTTATAATTAATTATATTTAATGTGATTTCTTTATCAAAATAAGGGTGCGAAATAATTTCAGCGAATTTAGCTTTGTTGATATTTAGCTTTTCGACATTATCTAAATTAATCGTAAAACTATTTTTTACTGATTCAAAAAGCTCGTCTGTAAAACCATAAACTTCCATAAGTTGATCAATATTGATAAATCCTCCTAACTTATCGCGATATTCAACAATTCTCCTTGAGTAGGAAGGTCCAATTCCATTTAGTTGCTGCAATTCAGCTTCTGTAGCTGCATTAATTTCCATCGAAATTTCTGAATTGTCGAATACTTTTATTGCATTTGTTGAGATAATTGTTGTGTCTATTGCAATCCAAGGTTTTATTCTATCAATAAAATCATCATCTAAACCATAAATCTTACTAATGTCTTCGGGATTAGTAAATACGCCTCCTTTTTCGCGATATTTGATTATATTATCGCTTTGCCGAGATGAGAATCCGAGAGATTCTAATTCTTCTTTAGTTGCAGTATTAGGGTCGAAATAAAATGTTTGAGAGTTTTCCCAATTATTAGAATTTTCAGGATATTGATATTTATAATTTGATTTGTATGATTTTTTAGGAATTGCGATATAATCTTTAACGTATTCATATTCTTCTTCGTTTAGATCCCTTACTCGTAATAAATCCTCAGGTTTGTAAAATTTCCAGTCCTTTTCGCGATATTCAATTATCCCATTTACCGATTTTGGTGATAATCCTAAGTTTAATAATTCCTCTGCACTTGCAGTATTAGGGTCGAAATAAAATCTCTCTTTCGAGAAATCTGGAGTTTGATATGAAATAAATTGGTCTATCTCGGATTCAAATTCACTAAAATCTACACGCTTATCTTCATTTGACTTATTTAGAATAATCTTAAATGTAAATATTGATATTAGAATAAAAATAAGGACAAGAATTCCATTACGTTCTCGTTTCGAAAAATTGAAATATTCTTTTAAAAAATTATTTCGCACAATTAAGTTTCTAGTTATTAAATATTAACGACCTTGACCGATTATTGGTTAACTATATATTATTGTAAAACAACCACTGTTAGGTATTCTATTTAAACTTTTTTATTTCACCACTTTTTACTTTTCCTAAATATATTTTTAATTCTTTATATACAGTGGGGGATAAAATAATCAGACCAATAGTATTTGGTAATGCCATAGAAAGAATCATCATATCAGAGAAATCCAGAACTGCTCCTAAAGATGAAGCCGAACCTATAATAATAAAAACTAAGAAAATTACTCTGTATGTGTAACCAGCATATTTTCTATGACCGAACATTTTCTCAAATGCATTTCCGAAAAGATAATCAAATCCTTTTAATCCATAATATGACCATGAAATCATAGTAGAAAATGCAAAAAGGAAAATTGCAATTACCAATATATACGGGAACCAAGAGAATACGCTTCCAAATGCTTCAGATGTAAGTTGAGAGCCCTCTAGGCCTGTCGGATTCTGATAAAATCCTGTAAATATTAATACTAATGCAGTCATTGTGCATATTACAACAGTGTCAATAAATGGTTCTAGAAGTGCAACAATGCCTTCACTTACTGGTTCTTTCGTTTTCACTGCCGAGTGTGCTATTGCAGCTGAACCTACACCTGCTTCATTAGAAAAAGCTGCTCTTTGAAATCCAACAATTAGCACTCCAATTAGACCTCCTTTCATTGCATCGGGATTAAAAGCCCCATCCCAAATCAAACGTATTGCCTCTCCAGTACTTGAGATATTGAGACCAATAATTATTAAGGCAGTGACAACATATAACAAAGCCATTATTGGGACAATCTTATCAGTTACATTAGCTATGCTTTTTATTCCTCCAATTATAACTATTCCCACCAAAACCGCTAAAATAATGCCAAAAAGCCATCCATAATTTCCAATACCGGGAGCCATCATTTTAAATTGAGAAAATGCTTGATTTGCCTGAAACATATTTCCTCCTCCAAAGGAACCACCAATTACCAAAACAGCAAAAACAACTGCTAAAACTTTACCTAAGCCTCCGAGTTTTTTTTCCTTCAATCCTTTACTTAAGTAATACATTGGACCACCTGAGACCTCGCCATCTGCAGAGATATTGCGATATTTTACACCTAATGTGCATTCTGTAAATTTTGAAGCCATGCCTAATAAGCCAGCTATAATTAGCCAAAAGGTTGCTCCTGGGCCTCCAAGAGTAATAGCAATTGCAACTCCTGCAATATTACCTAATCCAACAGTTGCTGAAAGCGCGGTTGTTAATGCCTGAAAATGAGACACTTCTCCTTTGTCATCTGGATTGTCAAATTTTCCGGCGATTAATTGAATTGAGTGTTTAAAGCCACGAAAGTTGATAAACCTCATTTTAATAGTAAAGAAAATAGCACCGAAGATTAACCAAACAACAATAAAAGGGATTGCATTTTTTTGCTTTTCTCCATTAGGATATAAAACGGCATTACCTTCATTATCATAAATAACAGGATCATAAATTCCCAAAGCTGCAAAAGGATCCCAAAAAAGGACACTACTCATTGCTTCTACAATCGGATTAAAAATTGAATTAATTCGTTCAGAATTAGAATTTGCAGGCACTTTAATTTTTAATTCCTGCTGATTCATTTCTGCATCAATAACAGTAACATAAATAGATTTTCCTTCTGATACTTCTTCGTAAACATATGAATCTAAAGGGACCTCCGTTTCTGACCATTTAAACTTGTAGGGTATCTTACCCCCTTCTACCATTAAGTGTATTACTGCATCATTAATATCTTCAGACACATCATCTACAACAAACTTTACAGATAAAGGAAGAGTGCGACCTGAGCCATTTATACTATCTTCATTAATATTCTCATTTGTAGAACTAATAAAATCTTGCGAAAATAGAGAACTCCCAATAGCAAAATTCATTAAAACAATAACAACAACTCTTTTAATTAAAGCACTAAATTTCATATGTTAGTATTATTAAAATTTGATAAATATTTTTAATCTGTCTAATGATCAATTTTTCATAAACAGTAAAATGTTTCTATCTATTTTAAACCTATTTATAATTTATCTATACAATTCAAATCTGAAAATCCTGTTTTTACTCTTGCCATCATTGACTTTTCTGCTTCGCGCAACCAAACTCTTGGATCATATTTTTTCTTGTTTGGTTTGTCTTCACCTTCTGGATTCCCAATTTGTCCTTGTAAATATGCTTCGTTTGCGATATAGTAATTTCTTATACCATCCCAGAAAGCCCATTGAGTATCAGTGTCAATGTTCATTTTTATCACACCATAACCTATGGCTTCGCGAATCTCTTCTTTACTTGATCCTGAACCGCCATGAAATACAAAGTTCACTGGATTTGGTTTTGTTTCGTATTTTTTTGCAATATAATCCTGTGAATTTTTTAGAATTACTGGTTGCAGATTTACATTGCCTGGTTTGTACACGCCATGAACATTACCAAATGAGGCTGCAATTGTAAAATTATTTGAGACCTTCATCAATTCTTCATAGGCAAATGCAACTTCTTTAGGTTGAGTGTAGAGTTTTGCATTATCTACTTCTGAATTATCTACGCCATCTTCTTCTCCGCCAGTAACACCTAATTCAATTTCAAGTGTCATATCTATCTGACTCATTCTTTCGAGATATTTTTTGCTGATTTCGATATTTTCTGCTATGGGTTCTATCGAAAGGTCAAGCATATGCGAGCTAAATAATGGTTTCCCAAATTCTTCATAAAATGATTCTCCAGCATCTAGTAACCCATCAATCCAGGGTAATAATTTCTTTGCAGCATGATCAGTATGTAGAATTACAGCTACACCATACATTTCAGCAAGTTGATGAATATGTTGAGCTGCACAAATCGCTCCGGCAATGGCGCTTTGTTGTTCATCATTTGCAATGCCTTTGCCGGCATAAAATGCAGCGCCACCGTTCGATAATTGAATAATTACAGGAGAATTTACGTCTCTTGCAATTTCGAGCACAGCATTTACTGAATTACTACTTACAACATTTATTGCCGGTATGGCATAATTGTTTTCTTTTGCATGATTAAATACTTTTTGTACATCATCACCGGTAACAACACCCGGTTCAATTAAATCAAATAATTTTTGTGCCATAATTTCTAGATTTTTTTCAAAAGTATAAAATATATATATAAATAAAAACTGTTTAAAATTATATATTTTATTAATTCATTAATTTTATTTTAATTCTATCATTTCGAATTCAGATGTAATCGAGAATGAGAAATCTGTTTTTAAGTTACGCATACCCTCCGAAGGTTCCATCAGCCAGTGGGGAGAGACCTTCGGAGGGTTTAAGCCGGGGAATAAAAAGGAGGAATAAAAAAATGTCACGTGAATGTAATTTCGTAACAACTGTTTTATTTTATTGATGAACTTGAATAGGTTTTACTTATACTCTCCGAAGGTTTTGCCAGCCTTTCTGCTAATACCCTCCGAAGGTTCCATCAGCCTGTGGTGGGAGACCTTTGGGGAGAGACCTTCGGAGGGTTTAAGTCGAGGAATATAAAGGAGGAATAAAAAAATGTCACGTGAATGTAATTTCGTAACAACTGTTTTATTTTATTGATGAACTTGAATAGGTTTTACTTATACTCTCCGAAGGTTTTGCCAGCCTTTCTGCTAATACCCTCCGAAGGTTTCATCAGCCAGTGGGGAGAGACCTTCGGAGGGTTGCTGTAAAAAAATAGGAATAAAAAAATGTTACGTGAGGAATTGCGTAACAACTGTTTTTATACTAATGAAGCCTTGAATAGTTGTTACGTATACCCTCCGAAGTTTCCATCAGCTTGTGAGGGGAGACCTTCGGAGAGTTTACGTCGGGGAATATAAAGGAGGAATAAAAAAATGTTACGTGAATGGAATTGCACAACAATTATTTATATACTAATAAGGACTTATATAGTTGCTATTTAATACCCTCTGAAGGTTTCGTTAACCTGTGGGTTGACCTTCTGAGGGTTATTGAGTGATATGCCGATGAACTGATTTTACCCTAGCGAAGAGATGTGTCGAGCCTGTCGAGATGTCGAAAGGAAATAGATAAACAGATAACCGATAAATTAATTGAAAAAAAATTGTATTTTTGTTGATGTATAATTTTAAAAATTAAATAATGGACAATAACGAATTTAGAAAATACGCAACCCGTCATCATGGGATAAATAGTTTGGTTTTTGACCAGTACACCAGTATTTATAACAATTACATTTCACCAACAATAATTGAAGAAAGATCTTTAAATATCGCAACAATGGATGTCTTTTCAAGATTGATGATGGATAGAATTATCTTTTTGGGATTGCCAATTGATGATTATGTTGCAAATATAATTCAGGCGCAGTTGTTATTTTTAGAGAGCACTGATCACAATAAAGATATTCAGATATATTTTAATACCCCTGGTGGATCTGTTTATGCCGGGCTTGGTATTTATGACACAATGCAATACATTAGTTCTGACATTGCTACAATTTGTACAGGAATGGCAGCATCTATGGGTGCGGTATTATTATGTGCAGGAAAAAAAGGCAAACGCTCGGCTCTTCAGCACTCTCGTGTAATGATTCATCAGCCAATGGGAGGAGCTTCCGGACAAGCAACGGATATTGAGATAACTACAAAAGAGATTGTTAAGCTTCGTAAGGAATTGTACGAAATAATTGCTGATCATTCAGGCAAATCGTTTAAAAAGGTTGAAAAAGATTCCGATCGTGATTATTGGATGACTGCTGAAGAAGCAAAAGAGTACGGCATGATTGATGAAATCCTTGTCCGCGAAGTAAAAAAGTAAAATAAAAAATTGAATATAATGGATAAATGTTCGCTCTGTGGAAGAAAAGAGTCGGAAGTAAATATGCTGTTCAGTGGAGTGGACGGTCATATTTGTGATGAATGCATTGTGCGTGGCCATGAAATACTTATGGAGGAAAAAAAATCCACCAGTAGTTTTTCTGTTGGAGACATTAAATTGCTTAAACCTCGTCAAATAAAAGAATTTATTGATCAGTATGTTATTGGGCAAGAATATGCAAAGAAAGTCCTCTCTGTTGCTGTTTATAATCACTATAAAAGATTATCTCAACCTGTAACTGATGATGATATTGATATCGAAAAATCTAACATCATAATGGTAGGTGAAACAGGGACGGGTAAAACTTTACTTGCTCGTACAATTGCAAAGATGTTGCATGTTCCATTTACTATTGTTGATGCAACAGTGCTTACTGAGGCAGGGTATGTTGGTGAAGATATTGAAAGTTTATTGACTAGATTATTGCAGGCTGCTGATTATGATGTAGAAGCTGCTCAACGTGGAATCGTTTTTATTGACGAAATTGATAAAATCGCTCGCAAAGGTGATAATCCAAGCATTACACGTGATGTTTCTGGCGAAGGTGTTCAGCAAGGATTGCTAAAATTGCTTGAAGGATCTATCGTAAATGTACCACCTCAAGGGGGACGTAAGCACCCAGAACAAAAAATGATTGCTGTAGATACAAAAAACATATTGTTTGTTTGTGGAGGAGCCTTTGAAGGTATTGATAGGGTAATTGCTAAACGTTTGAATACTCAGGTTGTTGGGTATGGATCTCATAAAGTGCATGAGCAGGTAGATAAGGAAAACCTATTAAAATATATTATCCCTGACGATATCCGCAAATTCGGTCTTATCCCTGAGATTGTTGGAAGGCTGCCTGTACTTACACATCTTGAACCACTTGATAGAGAAGCTCTTAAAAGAATTTTGACAGAACCAAAGAATTCAATTATCAAACAGTACGTTAAGCTTTTCGAAATGGATGGTATTAAACTCAAGTTTACTGATGATGCTTTTGAATTTATTATAGATCAGGCAGTTTCATTTAAATTGGGAGCTAGAGGATTACGCTCAATATGCGAATCAATTATGCTTGAAGCAATGTTTGACTTACCAACAGGAAGTACAAAAGAATTCAAAGTTGATAAAAAATATGCCGAATCAAAACTTGACAAGAATGAGTCTGTGAAGTTTAAAAATGCAGGGTAGACTGTTCATCTGTTTGTGGAACCGCTAAACTGACTTTACCCTGCTTGTCGAGGGTTTCCAGTATTCTTCCTTCAATCTTAGATTAAAGTAACCTATACCCTCCGAAGGTTCCGTAAGCCTGTGGGCAGGACCTTCGGAGGGTTATCGGGTGAATAATTGACGAATCGTTAAACTGTTGAACTGATGAACTGACCAACTGCTAAACTAATAAAAGGTTCCGCAAGCTTGTGTGGTGAGACTTTCGGAGGGTTATCGGGTGAATAATTGACGAATCGTTAAACTGTTGAACTGATGAACTGACCAACTGCTAAACTAATAAAAGGTTCCGCAAGCTTGTGTGGGGTGAGACTTTCGGAGGGTTATGAAGATGCGAATTAGTTTGGAATTTTGGGACTGCTAAACTGTTAAACTGTTAAACTGTTAAACTGTTAAATTTACTCATACATTCCTGTTTTCATGCGAATAATTTCTGTTTCGGTAAGTAACCTCCATCTTCCACGTGGGAGGTTTAGTTTTGTTAGTCCGGCAAAGTAAACTCTATCGAGACGTTTCACATAATATCCAAAATGTTCCATTAGTCTACGGACTATTCTGTTACGGCCTGAGTGAAGTTCGATACCGATTTCGTTAGGGATATTATTTACATAATTGATATTATCGGCAGCAATAAAACCGTCTTCTAGTTCGATCCCTTCTTTGATTTTCATTAAATCTTCAGGGCTAATTGGTTTATCTAGTTCGACATGATAGATTTTCTTTTTGTTATGGGATGGGTGGGTAAGTTTTTTTGTTAGGTCGCCATCGTTTGTAAAAAGCAACAAGCCGGTTGTATTACGATCTAGACGTCCTACAGGATAGACTCTTTCATTGCATGCATCTTTGATAAGTTCCATAACCGTACGTCTTCCTTCAGGATCATCGAGGGTTGTAACGTAATCTTTTGGTTTATTCAAGAGTAAATAAACTTTACGTTCTGGATTGATTTTTTCACCATTGAATTTAACTTCATCTCCAGGCATTACTTTTACACCTAGTTCGGTATTAATTTTACCATTGATACTTATAAGTCCGGTTGAGATAAAGGTGTCTGCCTCACGTCGCGAACAAATCCCTGAATTTGCAATATATTTGTTTAATCTTACACCTTCACCGCTAATTGGTTTAGGCTTTTGCGTTGGATCCGAAATGCGTGGGCTGGCTTTTTTTACACGTGAAGCTCCTCCGCTTTTACTTGCATTGTTTTTATAATTTTTATCTGATGGTTTGTCAAACGATTTCTTACGATCAGCAGTCTTGCCGCTGGGTTTATTTTGACTTCCTTTTTTGCTATTTCTCTGCATTTTACAATTTTATTTTTGAGACTGCAAAGATATTAAATAGAGTGATATAAAATTAATTATCATCGAAATTATATTTTGCAAGCAAAATAAGAATCAAGGAATAAGATTCAAGAACTAAAAGCTAATATTCAGCAACCAATTCAAACGTATGTGTATTTTAAAGGAAAATGTAAGCCATACCCTCCAAAGGTTCCATCAGCCTGTGTGGCGAGACCTTCGGAGGGTTATCGGGAACCGATGAACTGATGAACCGATTTTACCCTGAGCGCGTTGCATTGAGAGACTTGTGTTGAGCGAAGTCGAAACAAGTCGAAACGAAGTCGAAGGAGAACAGATAAACCAATCATGGTTCCTGAGTGGAGCGATGCATTGACCCTGTCGAGATATCGAAGGGAAACTAATGAACCAATTTTTTATTGTTCTGAGTTCCCTTGTTATAATGTTGTATTATTCTAATGTCCTATTGTTCCAGTATTTGTCCTTCAGTTTTAACTTTAATTTGTAAAGGATCTATAATACATAAAGTGTATCTACACTTCGAACTCTCGACTCTAGCTCACTCCGTACTTTAAAGTAACCCATACCCTCCGAAGGTTAGCCTGTGTAGCGAGACCTTCGGAGGGTTATCGGATAAATAACCGTTAAACCGTTAAACAGATAAATCGACAAACTGAGAACTGTTGAACAGTTAAACCTTCCTCACCAATCCTTTATCAATTTTGATTTTAAGACTTTGATTTATTCCTTCAATAGCAATAACTAGATATTCTTGCCCAGCTTCTTCAATGCAGATTCCCGAATATCCTCTCATGACACCTGCACCTATTTCAACAAGATCTCCTTTCGCAATAATATGTGATTCTATTATAACTTTTAGCCCTTCTGATTCAACTTTACTGAGCATTTCTATTTCGTGAGATTTTATTGTGGCGTAGTCTTTCCCAATTTTTACTGTAGTAACTATCTGTGGTGTTTGTAGTATTTTTATAATTTCGTAATCATAACAATTAATAAAGATATACCCTGAGAACATTGGCATCATTACTTTTTTAATTCTATCGCTCCATACGCGTTCTTGCATCATCAGAGGAAGGTAAGCCTCATAGCCTCGCAACTTCAGCTCTATATCTGCTTTCTTCTCAGCACGCGACCTGCAATAAAACACATACCATTTCTTTTCTTTTGGCATTCTTTATAATTTTATGCAAAAATAAGGATTTTTCTTCAATTTAATACTTAGAAAGTACTTAAAGTGTCTAAAGTACTTAGAGTTCTAAAAATTCAATGTTCACAAAGCACTTCGAACTTCATATTCCTTACTCTAGTTCACTTTAGTCATTTTTTACCTGAGCGAAGTTATGTATTTAGTGTCACACTTAGGTTATACAGTGAGGTTCTCGAACTGTTCTTTACGCATACCCTCCGAAGGTTCCATCAGATTGTGTGGTGAGACCTTCGGAGGGTTATCGGGTGAATAATAGACGAACTGATTAACTGTTTTTACCCTGAGCGTTTTGTGCTGAGCGAAGTTATGTATCTAGTGCCACACATAGGTTATACAGTGAGGTTCTCGAACCGTTCTTTATGCATACCCTCCGAAGGTTCCATCAGACTGTGTGGTGAGACTTTCGGAGGGTTATTGGGTGTATAACTGATAAACCGCTTTTACCTTGAGCGACTTGTGTTGAGCGAAGTCGAAACAAGTTGAAATGAAGCCTAGGTAATTCAAAGAAAAATTGATAAAAAGCTAAGTGTTTTTTGACAAACAATACTAATGTATAAAATCCAGTAAATTTTTTGCTGTCAGACTAAAAAAAATTGTAGTTTTGTTATTGCATTAATTTATATGTATAATTTCTGCAAAATCTACTTATTCTACAATAAATTTATGTGGGATTGAGGAGGCGAAGCTGTAGAAATGAAGGAAATGTTAGTAAGTAGAAAATAGTAAGAAAGATTTAGCAAATACAGAAAAACACCTAATAGTTACTGATAAACAAGAGATGGCAAACCTAAATGGATATAAAGATTTAATTGTCTATAAAAAGGCATTTCAATTGGCTATGGACATTTTTATAATTACTAAATCATTTCCTGCTGATGAAAAATATTCTTTAACTGACCAAATTAGACGTTCATCTAGATCCGTTGGTGCTCAAATTGCTGAAGGATGGCCTAAAAGAAGATATGTTAAGTCATTTGTCGCAAAACTTATAGATTCTCAGGGTGAAGCATGTGAAACTTCCCATTGGTTGGATGTTTCATTAGCTGCAAATTATTTTACGATAGAAAAATACACTGAATTAAATAATATCAGTTTAGAAGTACAGAAAATGTTGGAAAGTATGATTAAAACTCCAGAGAAATTCTGTCACAATAAAAAATAAGAAAGTAGTAATTAGCACATGCAGTACAAACCACTACCTACTATTTACTAACGACTAATTACTACTTACTTTTTGCTAACGACTAATTACTACCTACTACTTACTACCTACTACATACTACTAACTATAAAATGACCCAATTTGATAAACACATAAAACCCACCTCATCTCTCTTTGCTCTTAACCTCAAAGAGCTTTGGGAGTACCGTGACCTCATATACATGTATGTAAAACGTGATATTGTTACATTTTACAAACAAACAATTATGGGCCCTTTATGGTTCGTAATACAGCCGATATTGACAACTATAATGTTTATGTTTGTCTTTGGAAATCTTGCTGGTTTATCGACAGATGGCATCCCACAACCTTTATTCTATTTTTCAGGAATTATTCTTTGGAATTATTTTGCAGATTGTTTAACAAAAAACTCTAGAATATTTCTTGATAACCAAAATGTTTTTGGAAAGGTTTATTTTCCGAGACTTGTCGTGCCCATTTCTATAACTATTTCAAATCTTGTTAAGTTCTTCATTCAGTTTGTTATATTTATTGGAATTTATCTTTATTATTACTTTAGTACAGGTGGAGTAGTTTCGCCTAATATTTATTTAACATTATTTCCACTATTAGTAATAATTGCAGCAGGATTGAGCCTTGGTTTTGGAATAATCTTTTCATCTTTAACAACAAAATATCGTGATTTAAACTTTTTACTACAGTTTGGTGTTCAATTATGGATGTACATTACACCTGTTATTTATCCTTTGAATTCAATATCAGAAGATAAACAATGGATAATAGCACTTAATCCTATGACTGCAGTAATTGAAACATTTAAATACGCCGCGATAGGTCAAGGAGTTTTCTCTTGGGTTTATTTAGGTTATAGTATTGTGTTTATGTTACTCTTGCTGTTTGTTGGGATAATTGTATTTAACAAAGTTGAAAAAGGATTCATGGATACGGTCTAATTAGGTAACTGAGAAACCAAGTAACCAAGTGGCCCAGTTACTCAGTCACCCCGTCACCCCGTCACCCATTTACTCATTTACCCCGTCACCCCGTTACCCATTTACCCATTTACCCAGTCACCCATTTACTCAGTCACCCAAAAAGAAATGAAAACACACAAAGACTTAGACGCATGGAAAAACTCAATTAGTTTGGTTACTGATGTTTATAAACTCACATCAAGTTTTCCAAAAGAAGAAGTTTATAGCTTAACTAGTCAAATTAGACGCTCAGCGGTTTCAATACCATCTAACATTGCAGAAGGTGCTGGAAGAAATCATAAAAAAGAATTCATACAATACCTTTATATTGCTTTGGGAAGTATGTCTGAGCTTGAAACCCAAATGCTAATAGCATGCAATTTAGAATATGTGCCAGAGAAAGTACTTGTAGATTTTAACGAAAGAATAAAAATTATATCAAATCAAATTTTAGGATTAATAAAGTATTTGAAAAACAAAAGTTGAAAAAGTGACCAAGTAAATAAGTGAATAAGTAACCAAGTTACCCAGTCACTCAGTCACCCATTTACCCCGTCACTCAGTTACTCCGTCACCCATTTACTCAGTCACCCCGTCACTCATTAATTTAATATGCCAACATCAATAAAAATAGAAAACGTCTCAAAACAATACCGCCTCGGTGTAGTCGGAACAGGAACTCTCTCCCACGACCTTAAACGTTGGTGGACTACCAGCATACGTGGTAAAGAAGACCCATACTTAAAGATTGGTGAAACAAATGATCGTTCTACCAAAGGATCTTCTGAATACGTTTGGGCATTAAAAGATATTAATCTCGAAATTGAACAAGGCGATGTAGTAGGAATTATTGGGAAAAACGGAGCAGGAAAATCAACTTTATTAAAGCTTCTCTCACGCGTTACGAAACCAACAACTGGCAGCATTAAATACAACGGACGCATTGCTTCTTTACTTGAAGTAGGAACAGGTTTTCATCCCGAAATGACCGGCCGCGAAAATATATACATGAACGGTGCAATTATGGGAATGACTCGTGCCGAAATAACCGCTAAACTTGACGAGATTATTGCATTTGCTGGCATAGAACGTTATATCGATACTCCAACAAAACGCTACTCCTCCGGAATGACTGTTCGCCTTGGATTCTCAATTGCTGCTCACCTTGAACCTGATATCCTTGTTGTGGACGAAGTCCTCGCTGTTGGCGATGCTGAATTCCAAAAAAAAGCTATTGGGAAAATGCAGGACGTTTCAAAAGGCGGCGGTAGAACTGTGCTGTTTGTAAGTCATAATATGGCGTCAGTGATGGAATTATGTAAGCATGCAATTATATTGAAAGATGGTCAAATATCGAATATCGGTAATGTAGGGCCTATAGTTAGTGAATATATAAATTCTTTTAGGTCAGAAAAAATTACTAAAAATTTAACTGAAATACAAACTCGATTAGGAAATGGAAATATCCAGTTCAATAGCATAAAGTTCCTTAATGACGAAAATAAGGAGCAGGATTTGGTTCAGTGTGGTCAAAAATTGAGGATTTTACTAAATCTAAAGGTTAAAAAGCTTGCTGACTATGAAAAATTGCATGTCTCGGTAAAAGTAATTGATGCAAACGATAATCCATTCTTTCATATGTCAAATTCTATTGCTAATGCACAGGAGTTCAGAATAAGTAAAGAAACAAAAGAATTTGATGTCGAATTCATACTTGAAAAGTTATCATTAAATCAAGGAGAGTATTTTATACATCTTTTTATCAGTGATCTTGTGGAAGAATTTGATGTGTTAAATTACTGCGCAAAACTTAAAGTTGTTGAAGGAAACTTTTATCAGGGTAGACTACCTGAAAGCAGACTTTCACCGTACTTGGTAGAATATAGTACAGCGATAATTACTACTTAATTTTTTACAAAAAGCATTTTTGACAAATTTGATATGAATAGTTTTTATTTAAGAATAACTAAATTTGAGTAATTGAGAATTTTACATGTTATAAATAGTATAGATGTTGGAGGAGCAGAGACTTTTCTTCTTCGTTTAATACAGTCACAGGAGAGTAATGGGGATACCATTTTTGTTTTGATTGTTTTTCCTGAGAAAAATAACATTG
>CAZUQY010000013.1:0-19667 GCA_964622935.1 uncultured Bacteroidales bacterium
TCATAAATAAATATCGTCATTATTGGTCCAAAGATTTCTTCTTTCATTGTAATAAAATCTGAATCTGAGGTTACAATAATGGTAGGCTCTATAAAATATCCTTTTGAATTTTCTCCATTTCCGCCTGCTATTATTTCACAATCATTAGAATTTTTAGCATTGTTTATGAAACCCAGGATGTTTTTATATGCGGATTCATCAATTACTGCATTGAAGAATGTTTCAAAGTTTGCTGGATCTCCTGTTTTGATCTCATTATGCATTTCAAGTAATTCCGATTTAATATCTGGCCATAAAGAATTAGGAATATAGGCTCTGGATGCGGCAGAACATTTTTGCCCTTGATATTCGAAAGCCCCGGCAATAATTGCTGTGGCGACTTCCCTGACTTGAGCAGATTTGTGAACGAAAATAAAATCTTTACCTCCGGTTTCACCAATAAGTTTTGGGTAAGATTTATAGACTTCAAGATTGTTTGCTACATCTTTCCAAAGTGTGTTAAAAGTCTTATTTGAACCTGTGAAATGTATTCCTGCTAAATCTTTGTGTGATACAACAGAGTTTCCTATTAGACTGCCAGGTCCAGGTAAAAAGTTAATAACACCATTTGGAATGCCAGCTTCCATGAAGATTTTCATAAGAAAATAATTTGACAATAAGGAGGTTGTTGCAGGTTTCCAAACAGTTGTGTTACCCATCATTGCAGGAGCCATGTTTAAGTTTGATGCAATTGAGGTGAAATTAAAAGGAGAAACTGCAAAAACAAATCCTTCAAGAGCCCTGTATTCTAATCTGTTGAATTGATTATTGTCTGAACTCGGTTGATGTTGATAAATTTGAGATGCAAAAAACACATTAAATCTAAGGAAATCGATAGTTTCACATGCTGCATCTATCTCTGCTTGGTAAATTGTTTTGCTTTGTCCAAGCATAGTGGCAGCGTTAATAGTAGCTCGATACTTTTCTGAAAGTAATTTTGCAGCTTTCATCATAATTGACGAGCGTTCTAACCATGATACATTCTCCCACATTGGTTTTGAATTCATGGCAGCATCAATAGCCATTTGTACTTCTTTTTTTCCAGCCATGTGGTACGTTGCAAGTACATGCTTGTGATTGTGTGGCATAACAATTCTGCCGGTTTTCCCGGTGTACACTTCTTTACCATTAATAATTAGTGGTATTTCAATCTGAGTATTGCTAAGTCTATTTAGTTCAGATTCTAGGTCTAATCGTTCTTGACTGCCTTCTAAATATTTGAGAACAGGTTCGTTTTTTGGTTTGTCAAAGCTAAATACTGCGTTATTCATATTAATTATTCATTAAAAAAGTTAAACATAAGCGAGTTTCAAAAAGGCAAGACAATCTATTATTTTATCTAAAATATTATAATTTATAATAAAGACATTTCTTTTATAAAGAACAAATATTGCTGGGGTTTGTTCTGTGGAGATTTAGTGCACAAGCGGCGTTCTCTTTTATTAGCTACGAACGGCTTTAGCCCTTAGCGTAGCTAATGCACGAATACAACAAATACACAAAAGGCCGTCTATAGATTAGTCTTCTTTAACGAATTGAATACTAATATCAGAATTACGTAATTTTAAGAAATACAAACCTGATTTTACATCAGTTAAGTCAATATTTAAACTATTACCGTGTAGTTTACTCTCATATATTAGTTTTCCAATTGCATCATAGACTTCCACAATATCTTCAGTTTGTTTAGAAAGAATTAGCTTAAACTGTCCATTATTTGGATTTGGTGAAAGAGTAATCAAATCTGTAAAATTTGATTGAATACTACTATAGAAGGATATGATGATGTCTTGTTCATCAATATCTTCAGGACAGTTTTCGTTGTATGCTGTGAGTATAATATGATATGTTCCTTCAAGTGAATAAATATGCCATGGGTTTACTTCTTCACTTAATGACTCGTCGCCGAAATCCCAAGAAAATGAGTTTGCATTTATAGAGGTATTTGTGAAGTTTGTTGGAAGCGTCGAAACTACACCACTATAGGTGAACGATGCTACGGGATGAGCCTCCACATGTATAAGTTCTTCCAGAATTAAACTGTCGTTACCTGTTACTCCGTAGGTAACAAGTTTTACATCAAAATCACCTGCAGTAGGAAATGTTACTGTTGGCTCAAAATCGGTAGATGTAGCTGGGGTTCCTCCTTCAAACTCCCAGAAGTAGGATGTGCCATTGACAGAATTATTTGTAAAATACACTTGTTCATTTTGGCAAATTTGTGTTTCATCTGGATTATAACCTGCTACCGCTGGTGCGACATAAGTCTGACCATCTGTATAAATAGCGTTTCCGACTAACCCGGCATAATTTACAGCTCTTACGCCAACATAATAGGTTACACCATCAGAAAATAAAGTAATGTCTGAAATTGTGTAATTATCATCATAAGGAATATCAGACCACTCATAAATATTATAAGTATCAACTGCGGTTCCAACTGCTATTTGATAATGCGAAACATCAGAATTTGGATCCGTCGCATGCTGCCAATTTGCACTGATAAGCTCTTCTGTAAAAATACTCACATCAGTAGATAAGCCATCATTAACGCTACTCACATCAGAAGGTATAGTAATATCTACATCAACTTCGCTACCTTCGAGTAAACTAAAATGACTTAATCCATCCATTACTATGCTTTTGATTTTACATGCAGGAGTTAGAGGGTCGGGGTTCTGTGTGTTCATAAGATTCAAAGAAACTGAGACCGTTTCGTTTTCAGTTCTAGCTGTGAATACTTTTATATCATCATATTGAGCTTGGCAATTACCTGTACGTAAAGACAAACTATTGCCAGTTAATATTGGAGTATCATCAATCCATGAAGACACAAGTTCTCCATTTAAGAAAGCCTGAATTAAACCGGAAGTAGGATTGTAATACACAGCACAATTATACCAAGTTGCAACATCAATGTTAACTATATCATATGTTTTCAAGTACATCACATTGTTTTCGTACTTATAAAGTTGAACTGCATTTTGATCAGGACGATAATAAACCATGTACGAGTTGTTTCGGTTTGATAATGTTGCATCGTCGCACATAAAATGTAATCCGGCTCTTCGATTTGTACCAGTGCCGTCAATATTCATCTGCCAATTTATTAAAATGGTCTGATTATCATTATTTATCGGAATGTATAAATTTGTATTATCATTTGCCTCATCAGTTTGAGTAAGATGTTCACTTACTACATTCCATGTACTAGCAATGTTTGTCCAATTTGTAGCATTAGTATTAAAATTATCATTGAGCATACCTAAATCCGTTGGTGCAATCCAATCGTTTTCATTCAAATATAAGGTCTGCCAAAATTTATCAGTAAATCCATAACCTGAATAATCATCATCAATAAATTCGGCATCAAAATCTTCGATTCCCCATCCATTATCAAGAATTGCATTTACTTCAGTTTCAGGTTCAATCCCACAAGAAGAACCATAGCTTGTCCATTCTGCATACCAACCTGTATTTGTGGTTAAATAATCAGATTTAAAATAGAATGTAAGTGCATCACCTGTACTATGGATACATAATCCTTTTGTACTAACACTTGTTCCAACTATAGTGTCCTGATAGGATACTAATAATGGTGAAGAAGTATTTATCCCATCATAAACAAACAGTGTGTCGTAATCTGCTTCTAAATCTAAATTATAAAAACAAACTGTAATTTTATCAGCTCCAACTGGATTGATTGTGAAAGTATAATCTTCATCATTTCCGTATATGTCATCAACACCCCCGGTATCGGTGAATATGCCTTTACATGCATTAACTGTAACATTTCCTAATACTCCTGTTGTAAAGCTACTTCCTACATAAGCAGATTCTGCTTGATTGCAAATTGTTGCAACCTCCCATTCATAGTCGGTTTCTGGCAAAAGACCTGTAAGATAATATTCTGAATCTACAGTTGTTATTTCAATCCATTCTGGTTCTCCAACTTCACGATATCTAAGATAATAACCTAGTCCGTCAGAAACATCTGCCCATGTTAAAAATGTTGAACAGTGAGTAATACTATTTTCGTTCAAATTGTACGAAGCATTACATTCAGGGTCATTAAGTTCAAAATTCAAACTTACAGAACAAAGGTTTACATCAGAAACTGTAACAAGATATGTCCCATCATCAAGACCAGTGGCATCTGCATTATTAGAAACCGTCGGATTCCAAACATAGGAATAAGGGCTTACTCCACCATTAACACTAAGATGAATTTCACCTGTGCTAAAGCCTGCAATTGCAGGATCAATAGCTGTTGAATTTACCTGTAATTCTTCAGGCTCGAAAATGGTACATGAAGCTGTCATGATTTCGGAAAGACCATTTGTAACAGTTACAGAATATGTCCCACCAGATAGGCCTGTTGCAGTAGCATCTGTTTGTGCTGGGCTTGTACTCCAAAGATATTCATAAGGAGGATTATCGTCAGTTGGTGTAACTGTTGCGGTTGCATTTGCCATATCGTTACATGTAACTGAAGTTGTTGTTATTGCAAGTTCAACAGGAATCTTTGACCATTTCATAGCATCAAATGCAATATATTCATCAGCAATGCCAGTATTATCACCAACATAAATATTGCCATTATTGCCGGGGGAAAAAGCAAATATTCCAAGTGAAGCCCATTGTCCACTAAATGCTGATTGGTCGATCAAAACTTCGTCAACACCATCGTCGTGAGTTACAATATATTTTGTGTCCTGAGAGTCTGCATTTACCTCAGGGATATAGGCAAAAACTTCATAGTCACCAGATTCTGAAAGTGTTGGTGTCCAAGTAACCCAACACCAGTCGTTTGTATCGTCCATAGTCATTGTCCACCAAAAGTGATTGTTGTAACCAGCATTTGTATCATGGAAATACCTTTGATGTGAACCTTCTTGGCTATTATTTACATAAAACCCATGATTATAATATGTATTATCAATAATTGTATCATTGTATTCAATTTCCTGCCCTCTTGCCCAAGTAGTCCAAGCAACACCACCATGAGAATCATCACCATCCAGATTTTGATAACCATTATTGTATCCGGGCCAATCATAATATGAATCGGCACCATCATAACTTGGCCAACTTGGTGTATTTTTATTTCCATAAGGGTCGTTAAAGATCAGAGTATGCTGAGCTTCTACATAACCAATTGCTAAAGTTAGATGACCAGCACTTGAAATCCAACTACAAATTGGATGAACATAATTTAAATCTATTTCAGCAACAGTATTATTAAAAGTACAGGAACTTAACCAAAGTTGGTTACTGGTCAGGAAATGTTTTTCGAGATATGATCTCTGTCGTGAACCTGGACCATAATCTCCGTCCCACATATATCCATATCCACCCCAGGCATCTGTTCCGTATGCTGCTTCATAGATTTCATAATAAAATTCATTATATCTGTATCTATCAGCAACGTAAGAGCCGTATTCATTTGTATGTGGATCGAAAGAGTATCCATGATCTACACTAACTTCCCAAGGTGGTAAAATATTATAATGAGCTAAAGCCATTACACAGGTTGTTGGAGCACACGAGCCACCACCATTATGCCAACTTGGAGTATCATATTTTTGATGAACATAAGGGGTCGGGCCTATATAAACTATACTGCGATCTTTTTCAGTATCGACACTATAAAATGTTACTGGTAGTTGTCCAGATTGTGTGAAAATCACAGATTCGTTTGAAATTCCACTTGTTAAATTAAAACTTGCACGAATAATCTGCTTGTCGGTATAAGTGTGAAAATATATGTATTCTCCATCGCTGATTGGATTCATTTCACAACGATTTGGAGTGTTTGTTAATATATGAATATTTGAACCGGTATAATCAGAATATAAAATCTCTGAACCATAAAACACAAGTTTTTCTAAATCTGCTGAGTTTCTTTGAAATAATATATTTTCATTATCAAACCATGATGCTGAAATTGCATTTTGAATTGTATAAGTTGTGCTAGAGTTGATTTCATAAACTATTATGTCTTGCCCCAAGCTGTATAAAAGTTTATCATTTTGTGGCGACCATTTTGGGTAAAATGCGGCTTTTCCAATTTCACTTACAATCTGAATATCTTTTGTTTCTGTATTAAAAATATTGATGCTTTCATTTATATCTGAAAAAGCAATAAGCTTTCCATCTGGTGAAATGCTTAGATAATTCACATGAAAGCCTAAATAAAAGCTTAGGTTATCACCATAATATAGATAATCTTCGACAGTGTAAGCTAATGTTTCATTTTCGCTAAATGTTGGTGTGCCACATAGTTTTGCGGGCTTATTCAAAGCTTTCGACTGTCCGTTTTGTATGTTTTTTATAACTGCTTGCTGGGAATTTGACAGTTCAATGTTCTTATATCCAATCCAGTTCCCGTCTGGAGAAACACGAAAATATCTACCAGTACCTGGGCCACTTACAATTTTATCGGCAACGCTGTTTTTAATTGCATAAATAGCTGATCCATAATTGTCGCTAAATAAAATTCCTTTTTGGGATATATTTAGGTTTGTAATGTAAGTAGCTTCTTCAGCAGAATATTCATCTATTTGTGTAAATGACGAAGCGGCAAAAATTGAACAGAATAAAACTGTCAGAATAATTGATTTGATTTTCATATCGATAATATATAATTCACGTAAGGGAGCTCTCTCTTAATAAGGACAAAGTTAAATATTTTCTTTTAATAGAATGAAGGGGAGGGTGAAAAAATGTTGTTTGCAGTTGGCTAATGGCTTGCCATAACAATTCCCATTTGAGAAGTTTCTATCACTCGATTATAAGTTTTTTTATATGCACTTGATTATTGGTAATGACTTTTACAAAATAACGGCCTGGGTTTAACTGTTCTGTGTTGATTTTTTTCTGAGTAGATATTTTGTCAATCAGAATTACTTTCCCATTCAAATCAATTATTTCAAGAACAGAATTATAATCACTATTAATATATATGTTGATGAAGCTTTCTGCTGGATTAGGAAAAACAACAACTTGGTTTTCAATTGCAACATCCTCAATATAAGCTGGACAAGGTTTATTCATTGACTTAAAAACATAATATGCTGGTTTTTCAAGTAATGTACTATTATCAATCAGACCAGACTCTTGATGATATGTGGCAGCAGTGCCTCCATCTATCAGCTTGAAGAAATAAACTTCTGTTACTCCCAATGTATCTATGCAAGAAATATACTGATACAAACGCTCTGCTTGAAATTCATCCGAATACGGTAATTCATTTGCTAAATTTGGGCCTCCCATTTCACTAATTATAATTGGATATTCACCATTAATTATACTATCCATAATATGATAATACAAAGGCCATAACTCTACATCATCATATAGATGCATATCAATAATATCATAATTACAATATGCTAAAATCGAATCCTGTTTGTGTAAGATAGATATAGTTTCAGGGTCGTTACAAAAAGCTTGAATATCATCGTAATCGTAAACTTCATCTGATTCTGGCAAAACAGCAGTGTTAATATATCTGTCACAAGCAGCTAAACTTGTCATAGTGCCAGAAGCAAAACCTCCCAAAACAACCTCTATATGATCAGCATTTTCTTGCACACTTTCCCAAACGGTATTATTTGCTCTAATAAAATCTTTTGCACTACCAATATACCAATAGTCGGAATGCCATTCATTCCCAAACTGAATCTTATCAATTACATCGCCATGTCTTATTAAAAGATTATCTATGTATGTCCTAAATGCTACTGAATCAGAAAATGCACATGACAAATCGTTTTGTAAATCTGGATTACATGCCCAGTCTGGACCATTCGATTGTATTGTTAACATCCAAGAATAATCATTAGTCTCTACCCAATCTGCTCTTGCATCAATAGGACCCCAATTATATTCGCCCTGTGTGGCTTCTCTTAATGACCAATCTTCTGCAGAACGAATCATATCTACATTAAGAATGTTTAAATGAAGCTCGGAAAACTCCATATATTCAATTTGTGACATTGGAGGGAATGAAATTCCTAATCGAATATTGTTGATACACGAATCTGTTTGAGAAAATGATATCGAATAAATTAGAGATAATCCTGAAATCAGACAAACTCTAAACCAAAAATATAATTTATTATCAATCATTTTTTATTCTTTTATTTTTTCAAGAATTTCATCACGCATTTCCTGTAGACCAGTGGAAATAATATCATCATATTTTTCATGAAATTTGTCGAAAGCTCTTACGATTGCTTTACCTTCTTTCGTAAGTGTTGTTTGTCCACCAGAGGCGCCTCCTCTTTGCTTTTCAAGTAGTTTAAACCCAAGGGTCTCTTCAATTTTTACAAGATTATCCCATGTTTTTCTATAGGATAAGTCAAGTTTTTTCAGGGCATCGTTTAAACATCCAGTTTCGTTAATGGCTTTAAGTAAATACCATTTACCATCACCTAAAACTCCTTCTTTATCGTTAGTTTCGAGCCAAATTTTATACTTGAGTTTTATGTCCATTATAAACTACTTTTAGTATTTTTTAAGTGTAAAAGTATAAAAATATTTAATAAGTTATCAGATAATTGTGTTATGGATGTTCTGGCAAACCATGGTAAATCTGTTTGTTGTGCTATTCTTGGATTGCAAATTCTTGTGAGTATGAGTAATCAAAAAGAGCTGTGGCAAATGCCAAAAGTGGTGTTGAGTTCATTTGTAACTTTGGGTGAAATGAGCAAATGCGAATAAAACCCAAAGTTAATGATAAGTGACACTTTCAGCGTCTTATAAATTTCTTCAAAATTTATCTTAATTCCATTTCCTCAATTAAATGAGTTGCTCCAGCATATTTGTCAATAATGAATAGTGCATATCTAATATCTAAAGTAATATTTCTACACATTTCTGGATCATACATAATATCACTCATTGTTCCTTCCCAGTTACGGTCGAAGTTAACACCAATAAGCTCACCATTTGCATTAATTACTGGACTACCTGAGTTTCCTCCTGTAGTGTGATTAGTCCCAATAAATCCAACATGAATTGTTCCGTCAGAATCGGCATATTTACCATAATCTTGTGCGTAATACAATTCTTTCAATTTGTCTGGAACGTCATAGTCATAAATATCAGGATTGTCTTTTTCGATGATACCATCTAATGTTGTATAGTAATCATATTCTACTCCATCTTTTGGAAAGTAGTTGTCAACTTGGCCATAAGTAATTCTAAGTGTGAAGTTTGCATCAGGGAAGAATAGTTTGTCAGATTCAAATTCCATTTGAGCCTTCATGTAAATTCTGTTAAGGCTATCTAGTTGAGATTGATAATTATTATATTCAGTTGCAAGATTATTTCGATATATAGTTACAAAGTCTTTCATTAAAATATAAACTGGATCTTTCAAAATCTTTTTATATGATTTTGCTGACAAATTATCTGTAAAATCTTCAAATTTTTCCTGATTTGTTAGAACCGATTTGCTGAAGCAATAACATGCAAAAGCATCATATTTGTTTTCGGCTTTTTTTGTTATTTTTTCAAAATTTTCAAAATATGCCGGGTGAAATTCTACAGGAATATTTTCATAATAGAGTTTAATCATTGCAGCAAAAATCTTCTTATCAGTAGCTTCGTTATAATCTTTAAAATGTGCTGTTCCTGTAGAGATAGCTTGGTTTTTTATTAACTCAACACTTGCATCATCGGCACCTTCAAGATTTTCTAGCATACGAAGTCTTAGCGCAAGTAAGATAGCATCGCTACCCAAGCCAGCTTCATTAATGTATATCATTCCAAGATTGTATTTGGATATCTCTGAATAGATTTTTTCGTATTGTTCTAGGATCTTGCCGTATTTTGCATATAGAGTTCGGTTATTGTCTGTCCATGTTTTAAATTTTGCTTCATATTCTTTCTTTTTGTTGATTGCATCTAGTCTTTTTAGACCGCGCATTTCACCGATCCATTTTTTCCAACCATTGGCAACGGAAGCTGCTTTTGACGAATATTGAATTCTGATTAACGGATCAGAGTTCATGGCATGATTTATTATGTCTAGTTTTTTTCCTCTGATTAAAACTCGATTAGGATCAGTTTCATTCAGCACTTGATCAACAGCAAATGATGGTAAGTATTCCTGAGTTGTTCCGGGATAACCAAAAACCATTGTAAAATCACCTTTTTTGACACCTTTAATTGAGATGGGGAAATATTTTTTTGGTGTTAGTGGTATATTATCTTCAGAATAGTCAGCAGGTTTACCATCTTTATCTGCATAAACTCTGAAAAGAGAGAAGTCTCCAGTATGTCGTGGCCACATCCAATTATCGGTATCGCCTCCAAATTTACCAATTGCTGAGGGAGGAGCTCCTACAAGACGAACATCTGTAAAAACTTCGTTGATAAATATAAAATACTGATTTCCTTGATAAAATTGCTCAACTCTTGCTTCGTAATGAGTGTCTTTAACTGCTCTCTTTTCTAATTCAGTAATATTTCGTTTTATAATTTCATTTCTGTCTGCTTCTGTCATATCATCGGTAACGTCTTGCAAAATACGTGTAGTAATCTCTTCCATACTAATTAGAAATGTAACCTTTAATCCAGGATTTGCAAGTTCCTCTTCTCTCGACATAGCCCAAAATCCGTCAGTAAGATAATCGTGTTCGAGGCTACTGTGCTTTTGTATTTGTCCGTACCCACAATGGTGATTTGTTATTAATAGGCCCTGATCTGAAATCATTTCACCTGTGCAACCTCCACCAAAAATTACAATTGCATCTTTCATTGATGCGTTATTTACACTATATATCTCTTCAGCAGTTAATTTAAACCCTTTTTTCTGCATATCTTCAAAATTGTACTTCTCCAGCAAAATTGGAATCCACATCCCTTCGTCTGCTTTTGCAAACGGAATTAGTGTTAAGCTGATAATTAGAATTGCGAATAATTTTTTCATTGTTTATATTTTTTAGTTCTGAGTTAGTCTGTTTTAGCAAACAAAATTCAGAGTTAATTAGTTATATTTTATTCCTTTATTTCATTAAAATTCCTTCAACATACAATACAATTTTTGTACAGGCAATCCAACAACATTGTAATAGGAACCTTCGATACGTTCGATGCCAATTTTGCCAATCCATTCTTGAATTCCGTATGCGCCAGCTTTATCATATGGTTTATATTTTTCGATATAATGTCTTATTTCATCATTTTCAAGACTTGCAAATCTGACAAGTGTTTCGGCGTGAAAAATATTAATTTTTTGGTTTGTTTTAAGACATACTCCAGTTATAACGTAATGTGATTTGCCACTAAGTAATTTTAACATTTGAAATGCATCAGAATAGTCTTTTGGCTTTCCGAGAACTTTATTATCTACCCATACAATGGTGTCAGCAGTTATTAAAAGTTCATTATCGTTAATTGGACCAAATGCTTCAGATTTTTGTTTTGCAAGAAAGTTTGCAATTTCTTCACGAAAAAGGTGTTTTGGTGCAATTTCGATAATATCCGGAGCTTTTGCAATAGTGAATTGAATTCCGAGTTGTTCCAATAGCTCTTGTCGTCTTGGACTGCCAGATGCTAATAAGATTTTATAATCTTTTTCTGATTTAAATTTTACCATATATTGCAAAACTAAAAATAATACTGAAAATTAAACCTGAAATTATGATAATTTTCGTGAAGTTGTTAATATGCTTGTATTTTTTTAATTTCGTTCCAAATAGAGATCTGATTGATAAATAGAAAATTGGAAGTACAATAAAAATGTAGATATATATTTGACTAATCATATTGTTTTCAAAGAAAGAAAGTTTGGCGAGATATCCTTCCCATACAAAAACAAGCAATATCAGTGAGATAAGGCTTAAAAATGAAATCAAATAATTAGTTCGTTTGCGTCCAATCAAAATAGGCACTGATTTAATTCCTGTTTTAAAATCTCCACGAAAGTCATAGCAGTCCTTTATTAATTCTCTAATTAAATTGAAAAGAAATGAGAAAACTGAAAATCCGATTATAGTTTGGAAAACCAATTTAATTGCTCTTGCATTTTCTAAACTCCATTCTGATAGACTGCTTTCAAGCGCAAAGTATTCTGTTATTGCAACACTTAGAGGAATAAGTGCGGTTAGAAAAGCTATTGTGAAATTTGCTGCAAGAGCATGTTTTTTTAAATTGCTTGAGTATGCCCAAATTAGAAAGCTTATGAAAAGAAAATAAAGCCCAATAATAATCTTACCTGCAATAATTGCTGTAATAAATCCACATACAACTCCCAAAAAAGTAAATGTTGTGTGCATAAATATAGCTTGGCGTCTAGTTACTTTAAATCCAACCAGCACTTTATTAGGCCTGTTAATTAAATCGGTTTTACGATCAAAATAATCATTAATAATATTTCCACCAGCCATTATAAGCATGGATGTCATGAGAAGGAAAAAGAACCCAGTTGAAGATAATCCGGGACTAATACCATAATAATTATAAACTGGGATGATAATAGCATACTTCATTGCAAACATTGTTGCAGCAATTGCGATAATGCTTTTCCACCTTATGAGTTTTAAAAATGTCTCCATTATTTAAATGTTTTATTAATCTTAATAAATTTTAAGTTGTATAAGCATCGTCACACATCCATAATCCTTTTGCTCTTAAAACTTGTTCAACGATATCTCTAACACATCCATCTCCGCCTTTTTTATCTGAAATATATAAAGAGATTTCTTTTATTTCGGATGCTGCATCAGATGGGCAACATGGTAAACCAACTTGTTGCATTACTCTATAATCCGGGATATCATCACCCATATAAAGAATTTTATTGGAATCAAGTTTATATGTTTTTACTAGCTTTTGAAATTCACTTAATTTGTCGTGGCATCCAATAATAACATTTTCGATTCCAAGTTTTTGAAATCTGGATTGAACGTTCTTGTTTAGTCCTCCTGAAAGGATAAAGATTTTAATCTTTTTTGTAAGCGCATATTTTAATACGTACCCATCTTTAACATTTGTTGAACGAATAAGATCTCCGTTATGGGATATCCCAATCTGAGATCCGGATAAAACGCCATCTATATCGAAGAAGAGAGTGTCGATACCTTGCAGTAGCTCTTTAAAATTTAGATTTTTAAGTTTGTCTTTTTCCATTAATCAGTATTATGGTTTTGATGATTAAAATCAAGTATACTATTAGTTATAACTTTATAGATTTCAGTATATTGTTTATTCCCTTGAAGTAGATTTAGATGATTATTAATTGTGTCGATATCGTTTCTAATTGCAGGTCCTGTTTGTGATTTGGCTGCACCATTTTGGATTATTTTGTAGAAGCTCTGTTCAAGTAATGGTTTTATAATTTCTGTGTTGATATTATTCTTTTCAAGAAGGTCTTCGGAGATGCTTACACAATGGTTCATGAAATTGGCCCCAAAAACACCACATAAGTGAAGAATTGATCTGCTCTTTTCATCAAGCTTATACGTTTTACACCCTAATTGTTGTGCTAAATTTTTAAAAATATCGTAAGTCGATTCATTAGATGCTTCGATGCATACGGGCACTTTTGAAAAATCAGTGTAAACTCCTTTTGTAAATGTCTGAAAAGGGTAAAAAACGCCAAAGTTATTTGTTAAATGATTAAATATATTCATTGATTGGCTCCCGGCAGTGTGAACAAGAATGCTTTTTGGACTTACTTTAATCTTACTTGCAATTTCTGTATTACCATTATCGTTCATGCAAAAGATGTAAATATCAGCATTGCTGTTTATTTTTTTAAGTACCGTTGTATAGTTAGAATTTGTTTGAAATGCTAGATCGGCAACTGATTTAGGGTTCCTTCCAAATATTTGTTTAATTGAAATGCCAGATTTTACCAGAGCATTTGCAACATGATAAGCAACGTTTCCTGAACCAAGTATTACAATTTCTTTCATAAGCAATTTTCGGGTTTTGCTATTACAAATTTAATGGTTTTAATTTAATGACCACACATGAATATTATTTTTATGATATTATTTAAAATAAACACTATTTTTAATCAACCATATTGCTTATGATTGCGTCTGAAAATTGAAGTTGTTTGTTTTTATCGAGAATTCTTTGGATTTATCATTTTATGTTTTTAACTTGAGGCGTTGATTTCAAAAAAGTTAGATGAAAAAAATATTTGTATTTGTATTTGTTCTTTGTATAAGTTTAGTAGTGTATTCTCAACACAAAAACGAACTTAATGCAAAAGTTATTTTAGACAATAAAGGAGAGATTTATTTTAGCTTTAAAGCTAATCAATCTGAAATGTTGAGCTTTAGCAAGATTTTATCAGTAGATTCCTTTGATGGCAAGAGGGTTTTTGCTTATGCAAATGAACAGCAATTTGATGAATTTCTTCTGCTAGGTCGAGATTTTGAATTAGTCGATAGCTATTATCAAACAAAAGCATTAACAATGGCAGCAACGGTTGCTGAAATGTTAAATTGGGACAGATATCCAACATATGATGTTTATGTTGAAATGATGCAGAATTTTGCAATTAATTATCCTGCAATTTGTAGTATAGATACAATAGGTTATTCTGTTGATGGACGTCTTTTGCTTGTTGTAAAAATTTCTGATAATGTTGAGCAAAATGAAGTGGAACCTGAGTTTTTGTATACTGGAATGATGCATGGTGATGAACTTATTGGAGGAATGGTTCTTCTAAGGCTTATTGATCATATTTTACAGAATTATGGTACTGATGATCAAATAACAAATATTGTTGACAATGTTCAGATTTATATTAATCCATTTGCAAATCCTGATGGCACATATTATGGAGGTGATAATACTGTAGCAGACAGCCGTAGATCGAACGCTGATGATATTGATTTAAATAGAAATTATCGTGATTTTATCGCTGGAGATCATCCCGACGGTAATGATTATGCTATTGAAACCAACGAATTTATGAGTTTTGCTGCAGAAAGAAATTTTGTGATGTCTGCGAATACTCATAGTGGAGCGGAATTGCTTAACTATCCATATGATACTGACCCAACTTATCCTGCTGATAATGATTGGTGGGTTTTAGTTTCGCGTGAATATGCTGATAATGCACAAGAGAATTCCCCTGCTGGATATCTTACTGATGAAGATAATGGAATTACAAACGGTTATGATTGGTATACTGCTACAGGTACACGTCAGGATTACATGAATTATTATCATAATTGTAAAGAAGTTACGCTTGAATTAAGTTTGACAAAAAAGCTTGACGCGGAAGATCTTCCTGAGTATTGGTCATATAATGAACAAGCTTTGTTGAATTATTTAGAACAAGTAACATATGGACTAAGAGGAATTGTTACAGATTCTATTACAGAGGATCCATTGGAGGCTATGGTTTATATGGATTATTTCGATTTTTTTAATTCACATGTATATTCCTTTCCCTTGCATGGAGATTATTACAGATTACTGTACGAAGGTACCTATCATATTACCTATTCTTGCGACGGATATGGTTCAAAAACATTTACTGTAGATATAAATAATTATGAGCAAACCATTCTTGATGTTCAACTTGTTAATCTGAATGACATGCCTCCATTTGTTAACTTTATTTCTAATATTCAGGATGCAGATTGTACTTCGGAAATTCAGTTTATTAATACTTCTGAAGCATCAGAATCTACAACCTTTTCTTGGGATTTTGGTGATGGAACAGATTCAAATGAGGAAAGTCCGAGTCATTATTACACTGAAAACGGAACTTATACTGTCAAATTATATGGAGAGAATGAGCATGGTGTCGATTCGTTGTGGGCAATGTTTTATATAGATATTAATCTTAATGAACTTGAGAATATTTCAGATTATGCAATTTGTGAGGCTTCTGGCTCAGTTGAAATTGACCCGGGTTTGGAAGGTGAAGTAAATTGGTTTAGTAATATTCTTGATGAGGATGCTTTTTATACAGGAGCAACTTTTACTACCCCAGAATTGACTGAAAATACTACATATTATATTCAGGAAACTGTACTTGGAGAAGAGTATAATGGTAGTGAACTTAATAATTCAGAGGGCGGATCTTATATTACTGGAAGCAATGATTACCTTCTGTTTGATTGCTCAGCTGAGTGTATTCTTGAGAATGTTAAAGTTTATGCTGAAAGCGAAGGCACTAGAACAATCTATTTAAAAAGTTCTTTGGGAGATATTTTGTATAATGAAGATTTTTATATTGAAGCCGGTGAGCAAATTGTAGATTTAAATTTTGTTTTACCTGTGGGAAATGGGTTAAGACTTGGCTGTGCAAATCCTAATGGATTGTATCGTGGATCTACCGGAGTATTAAGTACTTTTTCCTATCCTTATAATATTGGAGATATAATTACAATTAACGAAAGTAGTCTTGTTTGGTGGAACGATGAAACCCGTTATTATGCATATTTTTATAATTGGAATGTAAGTATGCCGGATTGTTACTCTGAGAGAACACCTGTCAGTGTTTATTTAAATGAAATGCCGGATGCAGAATTTGAATATAGTGCTGTTGGAAGTAATGTTCAATTTACAAATAATTCCACTGCTTCTGAAACATTTGTTTGGGATTTTGATGATGAAACAAGTTCTACAGATATTAGTCCAATGCATGTATATGCTGAATCTGGCACTTATAATGTTAGTTTAACTGCTGATAGTGATTGCGGCAATGATGTAATTACTCATGAGATATTTGTAACAGCTGGAATTATTGATTCTGATATATTAGGAATTGAAATATATCCTAATCCTGTAAAAGACATACTTGAAATAAGCTCACAAGACGTTTTGGAATCAGTTATTATTTCTGATTTGTCCGGTAGAATTGTATTTGAATCTTCTTCAAATATGGTTGGAAACCACAAAACAAATATTGATTTGAGTGAATGCAGTTCTGGAGTTTATCTTATTAAAATAAAAACACAAAACGATACAAAGATTACCAAAATTATAAAGAATTAAACATATCAGATTATGAGACATTTTACTTTAGGAATTTTATTGGTTCTGGCAACATCTTTTGTGATGGCACAGGACGCTGACCTTGAATTTGCACAACAAAAACTTATTGAAAGGGGGGAGGTTTATTTTACATTCCCAGTTGCAAGTAATTCAATTATGCATAATTTGTTGAGAGAGCTATCCATAGATGGTTTTGAGGATGAATTGGTTTATGCATATGCAAATGCAGCAGAATTTGAGAACTTTCTGACTTATGGTATTGAGTTTACACCTGTTTACGATTATTATAATGCACCAAAAGTTCTAACTATGGCAACAACTGTTGCCGAAATGGCAAGTTGGGATAGATATCCAACCCATGCTGTTTATTTGGAAATGATGCAGGGTTTTGCCACTGACTATCCAGACATTTGTGAATATGAAGTTTATGGATTATCTGAAGAAGGAGTTCCTATTGTTGGAGTTGTAATTTCTGATAATGTTGGCGTAGATGAAGATGAGCCTGAATTCTGGTGGTCTGGAACAATGCATGGAGATGAGTTGGTATGCTATGTATTAACTTTACGCTTTATAGATTACTTACTTTCGAATTATGGTACAGATCCTATAGTAACAAATCTTGTTGATAATGTGCAAATTTGTATTAATCCATTGGCAAATCCTGATGGTACATTTAATGGATCTGCTAGTTTAATCAGTGTTTCGGGTGCAACTAGATTAAATTCCAATAGTGTCGATTTAAATAGAAATTTCCCTACATTAGATGGTTCTTCATACACTTTACAAACAGAAAGTCAAGCGATGATGGATTATTCAGCAACCAGAGATTTTGATATGTCTGTAAATACCCATTCTGGCATAGAACTGGTAAATTATCCCTGGGATACATGGCAAAGTGATGAGAATTTGAATGCTGATGATGATTGGTGGGAATATGTCAGTTTTGTATATGCTGATGAAGTTGAGATTGACGCTCCATCAACATATTTTGAAGGACCTGGATCAATGGATTTAGGACCATATAATACAACTGGTGTTACTCATGGTGCAGATTGGTATTATGCTATTGGTTCTAGACAGGATTATATGAATTATTATCGATATATTCAAGAGGTGACCATAGAATGGTCCGATTCAAAAGACTTGGATGCCGGACTATTGCCAACATATTTTGACTATAATATTGATGCAATGCTATTATACACTGAACAGGTATTATTTGGATTACGTGGTATTGTTACAGATGCTTGTACAGGTACTTCTCTTGATGGAGTAAAAGTTGAAATTGTAGGACATGATAAAGATAATTCCGAGGTTTATTCTAATGCCCCAATAGGTGATTATCATCGTCCCATTATAGCAGGGACATATGATTTTACATTTTCTCTTACTGGTTATCAATCACAAATTCATTCCGTAACAATTACAAATGATGTTTCTACTAGACTTGATATTCAATTAATTCCTGACGGAACAGGAGTACCTGATTTTGCAGGAGCCCCAACTCTAATTTTTGAAGGAGAAACAGTAGACTTTACAGATGCAAGTACAGGAACAATTACATCTAGAAGCTGGACTTTCGAAGGAGGAAATCTTGGAACAAGTAATGACCAAAATCCGGCAAATATCCTTTATTCTACAGCTGGAACATATGATGTTACATTAGAAATTCTTAGTAATGGATGTACCATTTCGGAATTAAAAACAGATTATATTACTGTTGCAGCGGCTATCCCTGTTGTAAGTGATTTTGAAGCTGATCAAACATCTGTTTCACAAGGAACAACAGTAAACTTTACAGATTTATCAACAAATAATCCTGACGATTGGTCATGGACATTTGATGGAGGAACTTTGGGAACAAGCACGGATCAAAACCCATCCATAGTTTATAATACGCCAGGTTTATACACTGTCACTCTAACTGCAACAAATACATTTGGAGGCACTACAGAAATGAAAACCGATTACATAGAAGTAACAGAGGCAGATCTATTAATGTCTACCGGAACATCAACTCGTTGTAGTGGGTTGTTTAAAGATTCTGGTGGAGATGGTCAATATGTAGATGATGAAACTTATACACATACAATATATTCATCAACTTCGGGAGCATTTGTCAGATTGAGTTTTACAGAATTTGATCTTGAGGAAGATGGTGTGGATTGCTTTGATTATATCACAATTTATGATGGAGAAACTATTGGTTCAACTGAAATAGGAACTTATTGTAACACAGATTACACTGTAATAGGTACGAACGGAGTTGTTACTTCGACAGATCCCTCCGGAGCATTAACAATTTATTTTTCTTCTGATGCCGGAGTTACTCGTGATGGTTGGGTTGCAGAAATTTCATGCTATTCTCCTACTGATCCTCCTGTTGCAGATTTCACTTCTGATGTTACAAGCACATGTACTGGTGAGATTCAATTCGAAGATTTATCAATGGGAGCAACAGAATGGCTGTGGGATTTTGGAGATGGGAATACTTCAATAGAGCAGGATCCTTTCTATACATATACTCTGGACGGAGTTTATACAGTGACACTTGAGGTGACAAATCTTTATGGAGATGATACATATTTTATTACAGATATGATTACAGTTGATATGCCGGATTCTCCTATTACAATAGGTGATGA
>CAZUQY010000014.1:0-18931 GCA_964622935.1 uncultured Bacteroidales bacterium
TGTTACTGCAAATGCCCAACAACTTCCACACCCACCTTGATTTTTAACAGAAGTCAAATATTGTCCGTCGTCTACAGTTCTAAGATCGTATGCTGTCGGAATTCCCTTTGGCGAAACATAATTCAGGTTATTATAATTCTTTAATAACGGGGATGGAACTTCTCCAAGATACTTTCCATCAGCTGTTGTCATAACAACATCTCCGCTATTTTTTTTATTCATGTATTCGATAAATTCCGGATTAGATGCTTTCTGTTGAAGACTCTGCTGTGCAGACATTGAAATCACCGTAAAAATTAAACTTAAAAACAAAAAAATTCTTTTAGTCATAATTGATCCTGTTAGATTAAATAAATATTTTCAACAAATTAAAGACGCAATTTTTTAAAAATGGTTGACCAAATATAAAAAGACTTCTTGAAATTTATATGAAGAATCAAAATTCATTTATAAAACCATTAAATTTTATCTTGTAAGAGACAAAAAAGTATGTAAGAAGAAAAAAAATAGCTTTTATTCACAGCTGTCACAGCCGCAGCCACAACCACCTGTACTACAGGTGTTTGAATTCATATTTGTCATATTAACAGTAATAATAGGTAATTCTTTTTCTTTCCATGCATAAATCCCACCATCCATATTTGCAACAGTAGTAAATCCCTGTCTTTTCAACAAATTTGCAACTTTTGTACTTCTTACCCCCTCATTACAAACAACAACTAGAGGAATCTCCTTTGGGATAAACGAAATACTATCCATAATTGATGACATTGGATAAAAAAATACATTTTGAAATTCAAAAAACTCTTTTTCGTGTTCTTCTTCCTCTCTCACGTCAATTATAAATACCTCATCCTTAACAATTAGCTCATATACTTCATTTACAGAAATATGTTGAACTCCTTCTAAATTAAAATCCTGTATCTTAGGATTATCATATAAATTCATTTGCGTTTTTTTTGTTTGTCTTGAGAACAAAGTTCAACAGATTATGTTTTAAAATTTTACAGCTTTTTTAATATTAGGATGTCCTGAAAATCAAATCCAACTCCAGGTTTTCCTTGATGCCACCAGCCCTTTTTCTCTTGTATGATTTCCAATCCAGATTTTGAAGCAATCTCTTTAATAAATTTATTTCTATAAGCAACATTTGCATTTTTCACTCTTGTATTATGAAGACAATAGTCGTCAAAAACATAAGGGAACAATTCGCATTTTATGTCAGAATTTGCGATAAAAAAACTAGCATAACAGAAGCCTCCCTTTTTTAAGATTCGACCTATTTGATTAAAATAATTAGTAGTAGCTGCTGTTTGCAAATGAGTAAATACTGAAATTACTATAGCCAGATCGTAATAATTATCATTATAAGGGAACACAAACTTATCAGCCAAAATCTTTGCTTTTGGCAAATAAAGATCGTTTTTCACTTCATAACAATTAAAACTAAAAGCAGGGAAGTCTGCATATCTTTTGTTACACCATTTCATCTCATTTTCAAGAATATCAAAACCACGATATTCTCCATCAGAATTCAGAAAACGTGTAAATGGTCTGGCTATTCGACCAATACCCGAACCAATATCAAGTATTCTAGCACTTTCTGAAAGATTACATGTGTCAATTATATCATTAAAAAACTTGTCCCCTATTTTTATAAAATCGCCTCTTCCAACATTTGTTTTCCCTTTTGGCGGAACAAGCTCATCTTTAGTTCTACAAAATAAACTTATAAAATCATTTGGCAAAAAATACAATCGCCGAACAAATCTACGCCCTCGAGGAGAAAATTTATAATATAGTTTTCTTAGCATCACTACTAATTAATGAAGGGCAAATATACGTAAATATTTTTATTTCAATTTATAATTCAACCCTTCAGGAGAAAACACAAACTCACATGTATATCCTTAGACTACCATGTATTATATTAAATTATCTTAATTTTTTTTAATAAAATTCCTGACAATTGTCATGTATTTTCTTTTTCTTTTTTAGATGTATTCTAAATTGAACGGGTTCTGTTTTATAACACAGGATTTGGTGTCCTATATTATAAAAAAATTATCTATAATTGTAACGCGTTAAAAAATTTAAAACTTAATATTAATTAAAAAGTTAGTACGATGAGTGCAAAAGTTGAACAATTTATGGCAAAAGTAATTGCCAAAAATCCTAGTGAAAAAGAATTTCATCAGGCAGTACATGAGGTGGTTGAATCTTTATTCCCTTTTATTGAAGAAAACCCAAGATACAACGGAATTTTAGAAAGAATCGTTGAGCCAGAAAGAGTATTTATCTTTAGAATACCATGGTTGGATGATAAAGGTAATTATCAAATTAACAGAGGTTACAGAATTCAAATGAATTCAGCAATAGGGCCTTACAAAGGTGGTTTAAGATTACACCCTACAGTAAATCTTGGTATTTTAAAATTTTTAGCTTTCGAACAAGTATTTAAAAACGCCCTTACTACTTTACCTATGGGTGGAGGTAAAGGAGGTTCTGATTTTGATCCAAAAGGAAAATCTGACAATGAAGTAATGAAATTCTGCCAAAGTTTAATGACAGAATTGCAAAAATACATTGGTCCAAACACAGACGTTCCTGCAGGGGATATTGGCGTAGGTGGACGTGAAATTGGTTACATGTTTGGACAATACAAAAGACTTCGCGATGAGTTTACTGGCGTATTAACAGGAAAAGGCCTTACATGGGGTGGTTCTTTAGTTCGTCCTGAGGCAACTGGTTATGGTGCAACTTATTTTGCTGAAGAAATGCTAAAAACACGCGGTGATTCATTCCAAGGTAAAACAGTTGTTATCTCTGGTTCAGGTAATGTTTCTCAGTATGCAACTGAAAAAGTCACTCAATTAGGTGGTAAAGTTGTTACTCTTTCTGACTCATCAGGATTTATTTATGATCCTTCAGGAATTGATAAAGAAAAATTAGCTTATGTAATGGAGCTTAAAAATGTAAAACGTGGACGTATTAAAGAATATGCTGAAAAATACGGTTGCGAATATTACGAAGGTCAAAAACCTTGGGGAATTAAATGTGATGTTGCTCTTCCATGTGCTACACAAAACGAAATCAACCTAGAATCTGCAAAAACTCTTATGGCTAATGGTTGCTATTGTATCTCAGAAGGTGCAAATATGCCTAGTGTTCCTGAAGCAGTTGAATTATTCATTGAACATAAAATCCTTTACGGTCCTGGTAAAGCTGCGAATGCTGGTGGTGTTGCAACTTCAGGTCTTGAAATGTCACAAAACTCACTCCGCATGAGCTGGAGCAGAGAAGAAGTTGATTCAAAACTTCACGGCATTATGATCGAAATACACAAAACTTGCGTTAAATATGGTAAAAAAGCTGACTTTGTAAATTACGTTGATGGTTCTAACATCGGTGGATTTGTAAAAGTTGCTGAAGCTATGCTTGCACAAGGTTTAGTATAAACAGTATTGATTTTTAAAGGTTGTATAAACAGTTCATTGTAACAAATAGCTTACTTTGTTCAACACGTAACATTTAAGATTTAAATGTGTCACAATGTTTGAGTTTATTTTGTTAACGAACAAGTAATCCTAATGAACTTTTATACAACCTTTATATTTTATTCCTCAACGCTTTTACAGGAATATAAAATAGTGTTATCTTACTCATCAATTTTTAATTTTTTGGGAAATGCGAATACAAAGAATCTTGCAAGAAAAAGAACAGATTGAGCAAAAAAGCTTCGATTTGTCAGAATTAAAAAAGAATATTGAAAAATACAGAGGCAAAAAAGGAAATGTAATTCCATTGTTACAATCTGCTATGGCAATTTACGGATATCTTCCAGAAATTGTTTTTGAAACGCTTGAAGAAGAGCTTAGTATCAGCAAAAGCCAGATGTATGGTGTTGCTACCTTTTATTCTCAGTTTCGTCTGGCACCTGTAGGGAAACATATTATTAAAGTTTGCCATGGTACAGCATGCCATGTCCAGAATGCTACTGCTTTATCAGAATCTATCGAAGAACTGCTTGAAATTACTGACGGTGAAACTACTCCAGACGGTTTATTTACAATCGAATCTGTTGCTTGTCTTGGATGCTGTTCATTAGCTCCAGTTATTATGGTTGGTAACGAAGTGTATGGCAAGCTAGATGGAAATGCTGCTGTGAAAATTATTAATGAAATCAAACTTAAAGAAAAGGAATAACATATGAGCAGAACTCAGGTTATAGTCGGTTTAGGTAGTTGTGGAATTGCCGCCGGTGCATCAAAAGTTTATGACAAGTTGCTCGCTATTAAAAAAGCCGAAAACTTGGATTTTGAACTAAAGAAAACCAGCTGTGTAGGTATGTGCTACAAAGAGCCTCTGGTTGAAATAATAGATGAAAATGGAACTTTCCTTTATGGAGACATTAACGAAAGTCTTGCTGCAGATTTAATTAACGAGCATGTTATCAATCACAATCCCATAAAAGATTACGTTGTTAAGTCTGAACTATTCGAAACCGGTGAAGAAGATTTTTTTGATTCTCAGGTAAAAATAGCTCTACGAAACTGTGGACATATTGAACCCGAAGATATTAATGAGTATATTAATAACGATGGCTACTCTGCATTAAAAAAGATCGCTAACGAAGGGATAAACAGAGAAGGCGTAATTCAGATAGTTAAAGACTCTGGACTAAGAGGTCGCGGTGGTGGAGGTTTTAGCACTGGAATGAAATGGCGCTTTGCCTATAATTACAAATCAGACGAGAAATTTATTATCTGTAATGCTGATGAGGGTGACCCCGGAGCATTTATGGACAGATCTCTACTTGAAGGAGATCCACATGCGGTTATCGAAGGAATGATAATCGGGTCTTATGCAATTGGAGCAACTCAGGGTATTATCTATTGCCGTGCTGAATATCCATTGGCAATCAAACGCTTGAATATAGCTCTAGAACAAGCCCGCAAAAAAGGATTTTTAGGAAATGACATTTGCGGTATTAAAGGATTTAATTTAGACATTTTTGTTAAAGAGGGTGCTGGCGCATTTGTTTGTGGTGAAGAAACTGCTCTAATGGCATCTATCGAAGGTCATCGTGGCATGCCACGTAAACGTCCACCTTTTCCTGCTGAATCAGGACTATGGCGTCAACCATCAAATGTCAACAATGTTGAAACTTTTGCAAATATCCCTTGGATTCTTTTCCATGGTGCAGAAGAATATTCAAAATATGGAACTAAAAACTCCAGTGGAACAAAAGTTTTTGCACTAACCGGTAAAATAAACCGTGGTGGACTTGTTGAAGTTCCTCTTGGAATCACAATAAATGATATTATTTTTAAAATTGGAGGAGGCATTCCGGATGGCAAAAAATTTAAAGCTGTCCAACTTGGTGGACCATCTGGAGGATGCGTACCTGCTTATCTAGGCGACACAATAATTGATTACGATTCAGTCAAAAGCACTGGTGCAATTATGGGTTCTGGTGGTATGGTAGTTATGGACGAATCTACTTGTATGGTAGACATGGCTCGTTTCTTTCTTGATTTTACAGCTAAAGAGTCTTGTGGAAAATGTACTTTCTGCCGTATTGGAACTAAAAGAATGCTTGAAATTCTTCAAAGAATTACACAAGGAGATGGTCAAGAAGGAGATATTGAAAAGCTAGAGGAACTCTCACATAAAATTATTGAAAACTCATTATGTGGTTTGGGACAAACTGCTCCAAATCCTGTACTTACTACAATCAAGTATTTTAGAGATGAGTACGAAGCACATATAAGAGATAAAAAATGTCCGGCTAAAAAATGTAAGCCATTACTTACATACGAAATTATAGAAGAAAATTGTACCGGATGTACTGTCTGTGCTAGAAAATGTCCGACAAATGCAATTTCCGGTGAGCGCAAAATGGTTCACTTCATCGATCAGGACTTATGTATTAAATGTGGTGTTTGTTTCTCAAAATGTAAGTTTGAGGCAATTAAACTAACTTAAAAACTTTCGGATAATGGATAAAATTAATATTATAATAAACGGAAAACCTGCAAAAGGTTATTCTAACGAATATATAGTGGATGTTGCAAAAAGAGAAGGCATTATAATCCCTACACTTTGCAATGACGACAGATTAGAGCCTTATTCTTCATGTTTTGTTTGTGTTGTTGAGATTGAAGGAAACCCAAAACCACAACCTTCATGTTCTACACGTATTACCGAAGGAATGGTAATAAACACAGAAAGCCAAAAGGTAATCGATTCACGTCAGACTGCTTTAAATTTATTGCTTAGTAATCACTATGCTGACTGTGTTGCTCCATGTAAAGAAACTTGCCCGGCAGGTGTCGATGTACAAGGATATATTTCACTTATTGAAAAAGGCTTATACAGTGAGGCTATTGCATTAATCAAACAAGTAAACCCCTTACCAGCAATTTGTGGTCGAGTTTGTGTGCGTCCTTGTGAAGCAGCATGTCGTCGTAATTTATTGGACGAAGGTACTGGAGTTGGTATTGATTATATGAAAAGATTTGCAGCAGATTATGATTTAATGTCTGCTTCAAAATTTGTCCCTGAGAAGGAACCATCAACAGGTAAAAAAGTTGCTATTATTGGTGCAGGCCCCGGTGGTCTTTCTGCTGCATATTATTTACAAATAAAAGGACACCAATGTGATATCTATGAAATGCAAAATCATCCTGGTGGATGGCTTCGTTATGGAATCCCAGAATATCGCCTTCCAAACGATATAATAGATCAGGAAACAAAAAATATTACCGACCTTGGTGTAAACATTTATTACAATCAAAAACTCGGCGACAATTTAAAATATAGTGAAATTCAAGCTAAATACGATGCTACTGTTTTAACTATTGGGTCTCAACGCGGAACATTATTAGGTGCCGAGGGTGAAGATGCTGATGGAGTATTCTCAGGCATCGACTTCCTTCGAAACATGGAAACAACAGGACAACGTTACGATTTTAAAGGTAAAAAAGTTGTTGTTGTAGGTGGTGGTAATACTGCAATGGACTGCTGTCGTTCATCACTTCGTTGTGGTAGTACAGACGTAAAAGTTATTTATCGTCGTACCGAAAAGGAAATGCCAGCAAATCCAATTGAAATTCATGAATCAAAACTAGAAGGGGTAGAATATTTATTATTACACAACCCTGTTAGAGTAAATAAAGACGAAAACGGCAAGTTAAAATCTGTAACTTTGATTAAAATGGAACTTGGCGAACCTGATGCCTCTGGTCGTCGTCGTCCTGTACCAATCGAAGGCTCAGAATTTGAAATCGAAGTAGATTATATTCTCGCAGCAATCGGACAAAAAACAGATATCAATTTCCTTGATGATGTTAATTCTGTTGCTAAAAACGGCCAGTTACAGGCAAATAAATGGGGAGACCTTGATGCAAATGCAAAAACACTTCAAACAGGCATTCCAAATATGTTTGCTGCTGGTGATGGCGTGACAGGCCCTGCAACTCTTATTGAAGCTATATCACAAGCAAACAAAGCTTGGTTAAGCTGTCATCAATATCTTACAGGTCAAGAAATCAAACCTTTAGAAAAATCATTTGTCAGTAAACGCGACAACTTTAAAAATCAGGAAGCTGACAATTATTTGGAAAGATATCAAAAACAAATGCGTCAAGAAATGCCAGTACTTGATCCTAAAGATAGGGTTAACTACAATGAGGTTGAACTTGGATACGCTGACGAAACCGTTGCTAAGACAGAAGCTAATCGTTGCTTTGAGTGCGGTTGTTCAGAATTCTTTGACTGTAAACTACAGCAATATGCAACTCAGTATAATGTCGACCAAAAATTCTACGCAGGGGAGTTTAAGCAATATGATGTTGATTTTTCACATCCTCTTATTGAGATTGACAATAACAAGTGTATTTTATGCTCAAAATGTGTCAGAGTTTGTGACGAAGTTGTAGGAGCAAAAGCTCTAGGTTTAGTTGAAAGAGGGTTTAACACATTTGTCGCACCTAGTTTAGACAAAAAACTAACCGATACCAACTGTGAAAACTGTGGAATGTGTGTCGCAATATGTCCAACAGGAGCAATTACCGAAAATGTACCATTTAAAGTTATGCCAATTAAAGCAGATAAGATTAAAACAATCGATTGTTTTACTTCTGAAGGGGCATCAATGGAACTTCTTCACAAATCGAATTTCTACTTTAGAGCAGTTGGAATACATGGCCTTGTAAATAAAAAAGCTAACATTGGAAAACATGCAAAATTCGGATATAGAGTGTTTAATGATCTTGAAAGAATTAAAAAACCAATGCTTAAAGAAAACGGAAGTTGGAAAGAAATCAGCTTTGATCAAGCATTTGAAATAATCAAACAGAACCTTTCTGGTAAAGAAAAAGACTCAATGGTTTTTGCAGGAGGTAGATTAAGTAATGAAGAATTATACCTTGCTCAGAAATTCACAAGATCTGCTCTTAAAACAAATAACATTACAAGTCTAAATTACGTTGATAGAGGAACAGGATACACTTACAATTCTCACAAAAATGTTGCAATGGATCAATTTATTGATGCTGGCAAAATTTATATCATTGGTGCGGATTTAAATTACAGCAATCCATTGTTAAACCATATGATCTTTAATGCTGCAAATGTATATGGTGTCGAAGTTATCCTTATAACTGAAAAAGAAAATGCAAAACTTGCCTATAAATGCAATAAAGTCATTAAAATCGGATCATACCATGCATTTACAAAGGCTGTAAATAAAATGGTAGTTGACAATAAATGGCAAAACAAATTCTTTATTGATGGTAACGTTTCTGGCTTTGATAAATATATTGAACAACTAGCTTCAGAAAACTTAGACACACTTTGTGCAAAAGCTGAAATTTCTAAAGAAGAAATTCAAATATTTGCAGACACTTACAATAAAGAACAAAATGCAATTGTTGTTTTTGCTGAAAGCGAAATTTCTTCAAATACTGCCACTGAAATCAACAATATGATAATGCTGACTGGCAAACTTGGCAAAACAGCAAGCGGGCTATTTACTGTAAAAGAGAAAAACAACTCACAGGGACTGATTGATATGGGCATAAGACCAACATTAGGTGTTGGTGGAGTAAAGTTTAATGATGATTACTTAAAATATGCCTCATCATTTTATCAAAATCAAGGACCAGATTCAATTGCAGAATGTCAATGCGACAGAATAAGTGGTGGTGACTTTAAAAACTTCCTTATCTTAGGTGAGGATCCAATTGGAACTGCTAATAATGCAAATGAAGTTAAATCTTGGTTTAAGAATGCTAATTTCGTTGCTGTTCAAGATTACTTTATGACAGACACAGCTAAAATGGCCAACCTTGTACTACCTGCAAGTTTCCATTTCGAAACTGGTGGAAGCTTTACAAATACTCAGAAATTTATTCAAACTTTTGAGAAAGCTGCGAAACCTTTATGCAAAATGGACAATTTACAACAGTTGTCAGAACTTTTTGCTAAATTTGACATTGAACAATCTGCTGATAAAGATGTTATTTTTGAAGAAATAACAGGATTGTTGGCTAAAGTCAGTGAGTTTAAACCAGAATTCATTAACACAAATAATGAAAACTGTACAAAACACTTCGATTACAGTTGTGATATAATGCTTAAAAAAGTTTCAGAAATTGTAGATTTTTAAATAAAACCGGAAAAATATGAAAGAATTTAAAACGATAAACGATATCCTTGATTTTGCAATAGCAAGAGAACAAGGTGCTGTTGATTTTTACAATCGTCTTGCTGGCGATGTAACTAATACTGAAATGCGAGATATTTTTATCCAATTTGCAAAAGAAGAAATGGGACATAAAGCATTTTTAATGAAAGTTAAAAAAGAAGGTGCTTTTAATATCGAACCTGCAAAAATTGCTAACATTAAGGTATCTGATTATTTAATTCCGGAAGAAAAAGATAACGACAAGCTTACATATCCTGAAGCATTAGTATTAGCGGCACGTCGCGAGAAATCTGCGTACGACCTTTATACTAAACTTAGCGAAACAATAGCTGATGCTTCTTATGCAAAACTTTTTCAGTCACTGGCAACAGAAGAGTTAAAACACAAAAACCGCTTCGAAACAGAATACGACGATTTTCTCAGTAGAGAAAACTAGATAGTAACCATTTTATAAAACCCGATAATCCTATTATCGGGTTTTTTGTTTTTATAACCAATAGCTCCCGAATGAAATCTACTGTAATCGACATTTCTATCTGCAAAAATTAAATCAATTTTATTCCAATCAGTAAAACAACTTTATGATAATATTCATTCATTTTTGAGTATTACGTTTTGAACAACACAACCTGCGCATATATTTTATAACTTTAATTTTTTAAACGTTTCACGCAACCATTACATAATTAATTGTTCTTATAGTAGAATATGTTTGACGACAGCACGATAATAGAAGGATGTAAAAAAAACAGGCATAAGTACCAGATGGCTTTGTTTGACAAGCATTCACCTGCTTTGAGAGGAGTATGCCTTAGATATGCAGGGAACGAATTTGATGCTGATGATTTACTTCAAGAAGGGTTTATCAAAATACTGCAAAATATTTCTAAATTTAAAGAAACAGGTTCTTTTATAGGTTGGATGAAACGGATAATGGTTAACCATTCCTTAAATTACTGTAAAAAGAAAAACAGACAGAAAACTTCGGAATGGAATGACAACATTACAGATTTTGCAGATGAGGAGGAAAATACCAGCAAAAGTATTGAAAGTAGAATTCTTGATGCAAATCTTACACCTGAAGAAATTATTCAAATGATTCAGGAATTACCGGTTGGTTATCGAATGGTTTTAAACCTTTATGTTATAGATGGTTTTAAGCACGCCGAAATCGCCGAAAAACTTGGAATAAGTATTAACACATCTAAATCCCAACTTTCTAGAGCCAGACAATTTTTAATAGAAAAAACAGACTTACTAATTTTACAAAATGCAACACAGTATGAAAAGCATTAATAACATAGATGATTTTTTAAAGGACAGTCTAACAGACTATTCTGCCCCGGCATCTGGAAATATTAAGATACAGATGGCTAAAAAGATTAAGCGATTTAATTTCTTAAAATTTAATTTAGGAAGCTTTAATATATTTTATTTAGGAGCAGTTGTAATTATCAGTACAGGAATTCTAAGTTTTACTCCCGGCATTTTTAATGACTCATCTAATCCAACTAAAGCAAAATTAATCAATAAACAAGAACTAAAAACAAACAAGCCAAATTCAGAAATAGAAACAATTGATCCAAATGAAACACAGCAGCCAAATACTAATAACGATTATCTAATCTTAAAGAACACAACAGATAACACACACAAAGAATCTGGTAATGTTTCCAATAATGACAATACATATGTTTCAGAAAAAACCGATTCATTTATTAGCGAAACCAATGACGACATTACTCCAGAAGACAAGAATCTAATCACTGAAATTACTGATTCTATTAAAATTGATTCAATCTCAGAGCCCACAACAATTGTTTATGATACCGTTATTAATAAAAATCAGATTAATGTTGTAGACACAGTTATAACAAACGTTCACCAAACTGTGAAAATCAAAAAACCAAAGAAAAGGAATAAGTAATGATGCAACCTTTAAAAATTTGGTTGTTATTAAAGCAGAAACAAGAATATTAATTAAAAACCTATAATCATGAAAACAATTATCTCAACCTCGATCGCACTTCTTTTCGCTTTTACTTTAAGCGCACAGTCCCAGTGCATTACCGGCTTCAATCAAACATTTTCAGGAACAACCGGTGCTTTTCAAGCATATTTTGTTGCAGATGGCGACACATTAACTAACTCTGCGGAAGTAGAATTCATTTGGCAAGTTAACGAAGCAATATTAACAGGTGAAGTGATTACTGTAGATTTCTTAGAAGACATTTATTATACAGTTTGTGTTTCAGGTAGTGGATTAGGATGTACATCAACAGCATGCGACACTGTTTATTTCCCATCAGGGACTTTGAACGATTCATGTAATATGTTTTTGAGTTATGACATTACACCTGCCAGTTCACCTAACATTAATGACGGTGCAATTGATATTACTGTTCAAGGTGGATCTGCTCCTTTTGCATATTATTGGAATAATTATGAAACAACCGAAGACATAGATGGACTTTCTCCAGGAACATACACAGTAAATGTTCAAGACGATAATTTATGCCAACTGACACATAGTTTTGTTGTTACATCATACAATGACAGCACCAATAACGACACAACTGTTGTTGACTATCTTTGGGTAGGTGCTTATTATTATTTTGAAACTGATGATGATTGTACTGCAACAGTTTATGCAGAGACTTATGGTGGAACACCTCCTTACACTTACTCTTGGAGTAACGATGTTTTGACAAATTTATTCACTGGGGCTTGTGGTAACGATTTCTACTGTGTCACAATAACAGATTCTGAAGGCTTAAATGCTGAAGGATGTGTATTTGTTGATTATTTTAACGGACAAGATTCGACTTGGTATGTTAACGACTCCCTAGAAACTATAGTCGATACTTGTTTAGATGAAATTATTGCCGGTGAAATCATAGACTATTATATTGATGGAAACAATATTATTGTAATATGGGAATTTATTGACTCTCAGGACAATCAAACTATACTTACAATTTCTTATCCTGTAGAAGATTCTGTAGCAGAAGGGTTTTATGATATTTACTTATTTGTCAATTGTGATAATGCAAAATCTATGACTAGCTACAGTGACAGAATAGAAATTACTCCAGAACAATTAAATGGAATAGCTGAGTATTTTGATAAGACAACATTTAATATTTATCCAAACCCTGTCAGCGATCAGCTAAATATTGAAATGATTTCGAATAATTATGACGATGCAAACCTAACTATCATTAACGCAACAGGACAAATTGTTTACACAGAAAACATTAGTATAAACGATGGCGCTAATCTATTTAAAATTTCAGTTGAGAATCTTGTTAGCGGAATGTACTTTGTAAAAATATCAGGTGTTGGAAATTACGAAACTTTACGATTTATTAAATAACCCTAATCTAAGGTTTTTAAGATAATACTCCTCATGAACAAAGAGGCTGTGCCAAAACAAGGTACAGCCTTTTTTTTCTTTTATGCATAAAATTGAAAATTTATTTATAATATTGAGTAATATTTAATAAAGCGGATATATTAATGAAAAAGAGTCTAGCCATAGTTTATTTTAGCTTAACCATCGCTCTTTTGCTATATTCCAACACATTTTATTCTCAAAACACAGATACTATCAAAATTAAAATTACCAATGATGTATATGACACCATAAGGATTTATGACACCATTGTAAAATACGATACTATTTGGGTCGATTCGAAATTTGAAGAAATAAGAATTGGCCCTTCAACATCTATGTTCTTTTGCAAATGGCGAAAATATAATGATCAAGCTTATGAATTAATTTCTCAGCAAAATTATAGCATTGGTCTTGAATCAGATATTGTGTTCGAGAAATTCATTTTTAGTCCTGGCTTTTTCTTGACTCAATTCAAAGAATCAAGACAATTCGATTACTCAATTTCTGAGATAGATTCAACTTTTCTAATGCAATTAATCCCTTTATCATATATAGATTATGATACAACCGGTGTAAGTTGGATTGTTCACACTTTCGATTCAACATATTATGATCCGATTTTATTAGATACCGTTACAACTGTATTTACAGATACTTTAATGCAGTATCATGTTGATTCAACAACGATTAATTATAATGATACGGTATTTAATACTATGTACGACACAATAACAAATGATACAACTATAGTCAGGGATTTTATTTACAAATATCTTGAAGTTCCATTAATCGTCAATTATCGATTGGCTAAATTTAAACATCTTAGTCTTGATATTGGAGCAGGACTTATCGCCGGGTTATTAATAAAATCAGAATCATACTACTTTGATGCAGAGTCAAGCGCTGTTTTATCTTACGAAAAAAGCGACACATACAGCTTTTTGCCCTCATTGTGGGTGTCACTCGGAGTGGAATATAGTTTAGGAGATAGCTTCCTAATTCGACTAGAACCATATTATAACCCAGGACTTCGAAGTATTCTTAAACCAGAAGCAGGGATTTCTGGAATACCAGATAGATATGGAGTTAAATTTGAGATTAAGTATTTATTCTGATATTCAAATAGATAATGTTAAAAAATATCTTCCTTACTTCAGGAGAATTCAATTTAAAAAATCAATCCAATGAGTAAGTTTTTGTGCACCTTTTTAATTCAGAGTTCAACAGAAGTTTTGGTTCATTAAATTGCGAACCTTCAAATTTAGACCAATATAATTCCTTATCATATTCGTTTTTTAACAACAAATCCTTTTTCCCATCCAAATCAATGTCGTATAAATAATAAAAATCCAAATAAGGTGCAAAACTAATATTCCGAAAAAATTTAAACCTTCCGTTCTCAAGAATAAAAATATGAAGTCCATCATGGGAGTTTACGAATAAATCGTAGTCTTTATCATTATCAAAATCGCAAAGAGATATCCCTTTCAGATCAAATAATACATCCAGTTTTTGTATTTCAAACTTACCTTCACCCAAAGCAAATAGCACAGCAATTGAATCAGAATAAATCAATGGATCAACATCGCCATCACCGTCTATATCAATACCAGAATAAATTTCTCCCCTGATACTATTGCCGGAATATACAATGTCTTTTCCACTCATATCTCTGCCAGATCTATACCAAATAGTATCTCCGGTTAAAACAATAAATGATGTGAAATTGCTGTTAGGATAATCAATCATACAAATATCATCTCCACGGGTTGCAATTTTTGTTTTTTCATTTTGCAATTCAGGATTTCGTTTGTCTTTACATAATGAATAGTAGTAATTATCATTCTCCCTCCATAATATGGAAATCGAGTCAGATTTAATAGAATTAACTAAAATCACATCTTCTTTGAATTTTCTTATCTCAAATTTTTCTTTTTCTAAATCAAACGAACAAAGGTCTATAGCACTGAAATGTTTTTTCCAAGGATCAGAATACAGCATACCCTCTCTTACCCATATTTGATGTAAATAACGCTCTCCTGAAATATTTAGAAATCTATTTGGATAACGAAATCTATTTGTTTTTAAATCAAACAGACTATAAAACAAGCTCCCATCTGCGTCGATTAATACCAAATCTGGAAATTGATCTCTATTTATATCAAGATAGCGAATCAGAGTAAGATGAGAATAATTTGATTTGTCCCATAATAATTCATAAGGATTTATATCACTCAAAACTATTGTTGACGAGTCATTATCAAAAACTGATTCATAAACACTAATATTTTCAGACGACAGTGCTAAAAAACAGAGTTTTTCATCATATTTGATTTTGAATAAGGTAAATGGCTCTAAATTATGTTGTTCAGACGACCAAATTTCAGAGGAATAGTCCATATAACTTTGACAATTTGATGTAAATGGAGATCCAATAAGTAATGTCAGTATTATAATTGCAGTCTTTTTCATAAAATCTAATTCTATCTCAAAGATAATAAATAAGTGATAGTTTTAAAACTCTGCAGATTTTTTGATTTAGATAATAATAGATGTCTATTGTAGGCACGATAATTATTGATTGGGCATTTATTGACCAACAAACTAAATTTATTGATGCTTTAATAAACTGGTTAAATTAATAAGCATACTTGGAGGCTTCGAGATTTTTTTAGTATTATTTATCTACTTGATAGACACTGTTGTGCCCTTAGTAAAATAGATGAGTTTCTATTAAAGATAATTACGATACTTACCTCAAATGAATCTGTATTAAACTACTTTTGCACAATGCAAATTAGACGCAAATCAGAATTTGAATTTACGATTGTAATGGCATCTTTAATGTCATTGGCAGCACTGGCAATTGATGCATTGTTGCCTGCCTTAAATCAAATTGGTGATACAATTGGTGTGATAGATTCAAAAAACAATCAGTTGCTAATCACTATGATATTTTTGGGGCTTGGATTTGGTCAATTAGTTTCAGGTCCTTTATCAGATAGTATTGGAAGAAAGCCTGTTATTTATTTTGGGTATATCATTTTTGTGTTATCTAGTTTTCTCTGCATTTTTGCCACAAGTTTAGAAATGATGATTGTAGGTAGAGTTTTGCAAGGAATTGGACTATCTGCACCTAGAACTATAAGTATGGCAATTGTTAGAGATAGGTTTAGCGGTGATCGAATGGCTAAGGTTATGTCTTTTGTAACTGCTATTTTTATTCTAGTTCCTGTTGTGGCTCCTGCATTTGGTCAATTGATGTTAGACCTGTTTGGTTGGGAGGCAATATTTTATAGTCAGATAATATTTGGACTGTTTGTAATACTTTGGTTATGGAGGCGTCAGCCCGAAACCTTAAAAGAAGAAAATCGAAGACCAATGAAATTTTCAATGTTTATTGAAGGAATTAAGGAGTTTATGAAACACAAGTATTCTATAGTTTTTACGCTAATAGCTGGTCTAGTAATGTCTGCTTTTATGGTATACTTAAGTTCAAGTCAACAAATTTTCCAAGAGCAATACGGTTTAGTAGTAGAATTTCCATACATATTTGCTGGTATAGCACTTGGTGTAGGTTTGGCAACATTTCTAAATGGAACTTTTGTAATGAAGTTCGGCATGTTGAAGTTGGCAACTATTTTTATGATTGCAATAACAATTCTATCCGCAGCATTTGTTTTTATTTACTATGGAAAATCAAACCCTAGTATTACAGTGATGATAATATTTACTGCTGTTCTGTTATTCTTTCTCGGATTTATTTTTGGGAATGTAAATGCGCTTGCTATGCAGCCAGTTGGTCATATTGCTGGTATTGGCTCAGCAATTTTCGGTTTTGTTTCTACTGTTATGGCTGTTCCAATTGCAACTTTTATTGGTAGCTTTATTAGTGTCTCAGTATTACCTCTATTTGCAGGATTTGCAATTTGTGGGTCATTATGTTTGATTCTATTGCTTTATTTGAAGATAAGTGATAGGAAAGCTGTTATATAAGCTGGAGTACAATCATATGAATCTTAATTAATGCCACAGAGAGGTTTTATTAATCAAAGAAAGCATCATTGAAAAATGATGCTTTCTTGTAGTAGCGGGGACTGGACTCGAACCAGCGACCTCCGGGTTATGAGCCCGACGAGCTACCAACTGCTCTACCCCGCAATATATTTTTAATATTTAAATTTCTAAAGAACATTATTGCTTTTCCGCAATCAGGGTGCAAAGATAATACATTATTTTAAGAATGCAAAGCTTTTCATAAAATCATAAAAATTATCTGAACACAGATAACAACTAAAACCATTGCAATAGGATAGATTGTTGCATAGGCAATTCCAGGCGAATTGGTCTTTGTCGCTGAGCTTGCTGCAGCAAGTCCAGGAGTACTTGTCATTCCTCCGGTTATGCCACCAAGAAGTTGTAACACATCTATTTTTAGAAAGTATTTTGCAACAATAACACTAAGAACCATTGGAATAAGCGTAATAAATACTCCTGAAATAAACATAATAAACCCATCTTTTTGTAATGTTGAAACTATGTTAGATCCAGCTTCGGCACCAACAGATGCTAAAAATAATATTAAACCTATTTGTCGCAATATTTGATTTGCTGAGGTTGTCAACGAAAAAACCATAGGTCCTATTTTTCGAATTCTACTTAAAATAATAGCAACAGCCATTACGCCGCCGGTAAGTCCAAGTGATATCTCGAATGTTCCTATCTTTAAGTTTAATTTCCCTAATAAAACTCCCAATACAATGCCAATAGCTACAGGCAAATAATTTGATTCAAAAACCTTATTAGCATCATCTCCTAAATATTCGGTTACTTTCTTGATATCATCTTTTGTACCTGCTATTTTTATTTTGTCGCCAAAGTGCAGCTTTATGTTTGAAGTAGCACTAAAATCAACTCCACTACGACGTATCCGTGTAATAATTACATTATATTTACTCTGAATATGTAATTCGTTAATTGTTTTACTAAGCACTTTCTTATTTGTCACAATAATAAATCTAACATCATAATTTTGATTTAATGCTATTCCAAATTCTGTAGGTTTACCAATTAACTCCTGAACCTTTAAAAGTGCAGCATCTGTTCCTACTGCTTTTATAATACTTCCACTATATAAAATTGTATGTGGGTTAGGAGTAAAAGCGGATCCATTTTGTAAAATCCTGGAAATATTGGCATCTGTTGTTTGCCTAAAACTTAATTCACTAATTGTCTTACCTATTATTTCTCCTTTTTCAACTATAAAGTTTCTGTTTATTATTCTGGGATATTTTGTGTCTAATTCCTGATTAAAGTCCTTTTCTGCTTTTGAAACATCCATTTTAAATATTCGTGGAAGAAGCTTCACAAACAATACAACTCCAATTACACCAAAAGGATAAGCAATACCATAACCAATGGCAGCTTCCTTTAACTCAGACAATTCTGAAAGAGCCGCTAACCCAGGTGTGCTTGTCAATGCTCCCGTAAAGAGACCTCCTGCAAGTTCTTTCCCAAAATCAAAAATCAATGCAAAAACAACTGTTAATGTTGCTCCTGAAAAAACAATTACTGCTGTTAGTGATAATAGTTTTTTTCCGTCTCGTTTAAATGTCTCAAAAAATGATGGTCCGGCTTGGAAACCAATAGTGAATATAAATAGTACTAATCCTATTTGCTTAAAGTCTTTAGGGATTTCTAAACCATAATAACCAAAAACCATTGAAATAAAAAGAATAGCAGATACATCTAAACCAATCCCCTTAATCTTGATTCCGCCTAACAAATATCCCAACACAATGATGAGAAATAATGCAAAATAT
>CAZUQY010000015.1:0-18834 GCA_964622935.1 uncultured Bacteroidales bacterium
ATATAGTAAAATAAAACCCGAAGAGGCCATTCAAAACAAAAAAATAATTGAATTTTGTAGTGCAAGTAAAATAGAAAACAGAAAACGAAAATTAAAATGACAAAACATCTTTCAGAACTTAAATCGAAAATTACAAAGATTAAAGAATGGTCTTATGATTGGCATCCTATCGAAAGAGGATACAATAATCGAACTTTGTACATTAATGTTGATAGTCACGAAGTAAAAGAAAAACCAGTGTCACAACAAATGAAAGACAAATTTGTAGGGGGTAAAGGTTTTGGCCTTAGACTACTTTGGGATGCAACAACTCCAGACACAAAATGGGATGATCCTGAAAATGAAATTATTATCTCTCCTGGACCTATCGGAGGTATTACTCAATATTCAGGAGCTGGAAAATCATTATTAGTATCAATCTCACCACAAACAGATTCTATTATGGACTCAAATGTTGGTGGTTATTTTGGTCCTTTTATGAAATTTGCAGGTTTTGATGCGCTAGAACTACAAGGTAAAGCTGAGAAAGACGTTATTATTTATATAGACGGGATTAATCATAAAATTGAAATTTATAATGATCCAGGTTTTGCTGTTGATTCTCATATTTTAGGTGAAGAACTTACCGAATTCTTTGCAGAAGACGAAAAGGATGCAAAAAACATTGGAATAGTCTCATCAGGTGCCGCTGCAGAAAATTCTCTTATTGGAATGCTTAACTTTACCTTCTGGGACAACAAACGTAAAATGGTTCGTCTTAAGCAAGCTGGTAGAGGTGGTATCGGAACAGTTTTCCGTAATAAAAATATTAAAGCTATCGTTGCAAGAATTGATGGTGTTAAAGGGAATTTAAACAATGTTGTTGACCTAAAAAAGATTATGGAAGTTGGCCGTGACTATGCTGGCGAAATGCGTGACCTCGACGATGGTCAGAACCAAATGAAGAAAAAAGGTACAGCAAACATTGTTAACGTTATGAGTGACTATGATTTGTTGCCAACTCATAACTTTAAATATGGAACTCATGCAGATGCTCATAAAATCCACTCAGATTTATTAAGAGATAAATGGTTTACTCTCGGTATTAATGATGGTTGTTGGATTGGTTGTGCTATGCAATGTGCAAAAGGTGTAGACAATTTTGAACTTAAAACTGGACCTTATAAAGGAACAAAAGTTATTGTTGATGGACCTGAATACGAAACTACTGCTGGTCTTGGATCAAACTGTGGTATATTTGATTATCAACCAATTATTGAAACTAACTTCTATTGCGATACATATGGAATATGCACAATTACATGGGGAACAATTGTTGCCTTTATAATGGAGTGCTATGAAAATGGTATTATTAACAAAGAAATTACTGGTGGACTTGATTTACACTTTGGTAATGCTGTAGATTCATTAGAATTATTACACCAGTTAGCACGAGGCGAAGGTTTTGGCTTAGTTGCAGGAACAGGTGTTCGTCAAATGAAAAAGCTATTTGCTGAGAAATATGGTGCTAATCCTAAATTCCTTCAAGATATTGGTATGGAGAACAAAGGACTTGAGTATTCTCAATATGTTTCGAAAGAATCTCTTGCCCAACAAGGTGGATATGCTATGACTAACAAAGGTCCTCAGCACGACGAAGCTTGGTTGATTTTCATGGATATGGTAAACAACCAAATTCCAACATTTGAAAATAAAGCTGACGCATTACACTGGTTCCCGATGTTTAGAACTTGGTTTGGTCTTCAAGGATTATGTAAAATTGTTTGGAATGACGTTACTCCAGCAGATAATAAATTAGAAGATGAACCACATAAAATACCAAAACACCTGCAAAACTATCTTACAGTTTATGAAGGCGTTACTGGTATCAAACTTGATGAAGAAGGCTTACTCCGTCAATCTGAAAGAGTTTATAACTTCCAAAGAATATTTAATATCAGAAGAGGATACGGTCTTAGAAAACAAGATGCACAACCTTATCGTGCAGCTGGACCTGTTACAGTTGAAGAATATGAATCAAGAGTTGAAAGATATGATGGACAATTAAAGGAGATATTAAATATTGATCCAACAGGAAAATCAACTGAAGAAAAAATGGCTATTACACGTGAATACAGAGAAAAGCAATACGAAAAATTACTCGATGCTGTTTACGAAAGAAGAGGCTGGACAAAAAATGGAGTTCCAAAAATAGAACATCTTAAAGAAATTGGAATGGATCTTCCAGAACTAATAGAAATAATAACACCTTTACAATAATAAAAAAGCCCTTTACATAGGGCTTTTTTAACATATTATAATGTATTCTGAAGAAATAATAGAAATACTCCAAACAAAATCTGTTGGTATAGCCGGTTGTGGTGGCTTAGGATCTAACTGTGCGGTAGCATTAGCAAGAGCTGGCATTGGAAAATTAATAATTGTAGATTTTGACAAAATTGAAGAATCAAATCTTAACAGACAATACTTCTTTTACGACCAAATTGGACTACCAAAAGCAAAAACACTAGAAATGATTATCAATAGAATAAATCCCAAAACCGAAGTACATAGTTATGAGATTTATTTGGACATAAACAATACTTTTGAAATATTTAAAGACTGTGATATTATTGTAGAAGCTTTTGATAAAATAGAATCAAAAGAAATGATTATAAAAGTTGTAAATAAATATTTCCCAGACAAAAAATTAGTAATGGGTATTGGTATTTCAGCATGGGGTCACAATAACAAAATATCAGAAACTCATCTAGATAACATTATTATTTGTGGAGACCGAATATCAGAAATTTCAGAAACTTGTCCGCCAATGGCACCTAAAGTTGGCATTATTGCAAATATGCAGGCAAATGTCGCTTTAGAGCTACTTCTAAAATAATTTCAGAAAGATATGGAACTTACTTTAAATAACAGACAAGAAACATTTGATTGCACTACTTTAACAATGGGTGAACTTATGAAAATAAAGAAATTCACCTTCAAGAAAATCATCGTTAAGGTAAATAATAAAATTGTGGAACCATATGAATATGATTCCACAATTCTTAAAGAAAATGATAATGTCATTGTGTTTCACCTATTGGCAGGAGGTTAATTAATTATTAGTTCCTTAAATATGCATTTTTTCATGTTTTTTATCAACCATGAATATTCCATTTATCAATTACACTTCAATTCATTTACAAAATGAATTAAATTAATGCAAAAATGAAAAATATGTTATAAAACTATTGTTTAGTTTTTATGACTTTTATGTTTTATTAAAACAAAAAAATATATTACTTTAGTACACTTAAAGTAAACCTGTAAAAAACAAAAATATGCAAAAGTTATTATTATTAGGTGATGAAGCTATCGCACAAGGAGCAATTGATGGAGGCGTTTCAGGATTTTATGCTTATCCAGGAACTCCCTCAACTGAAATTATGGAGTATGCTCAACACTCAAAAGAGGTAAAAGAAAAAGGCATGAACTGTGTTTGGTCTGCAAATGAAAAAACTGCAATGGAATCTGCCATTGGAATGTCATATGCAGGCAAAAGAGTTATGGTTCAAATGAAACATGTTGGTTTAAATGTTGCTGCTGACGCTTTTGTTAATGCTTCAATTACTGGTGTTAATGGCGGATTAATCGTAGTCGCTGCTGACGATCCATCTATGCACTCTTCTCAAAACGAACAAGATTCTCGTTTTTATGGAGATTTTGCACTAATTCCAATATTAGAACCATCAAACCAACAAGAAGCATACGAAATGGCATATAATGGTTTTGATTTATCCGAAAAATACAATGTTCCTGTTTTACTTAGAATAACCACTCGCTTAGCTCACTCTAGAGCTGGAGTAGCTAATATGAAGCAAAGAATACAGAAAGCAATGACTCTTCCAAAAGATCCTAGACAATTTGTTCTTCTTCCGTCAATTGCTAGACGTAATTACAAAAAGCTACTCAATATGCAAAAAAGCATATTAGAAGCCTCTAATGAATCAAAGTACAACAAATATACCAACGGAGAAGATAAAACTGTTGGTGTTATAGCATGTGGTATTACATACAATTACTTAATGGAATGCTATGATGGCAATTGCCCTCATCCTGTGATAAAAATTTCTCAATATCCTATTCCAGAAGTACATATCAAAAAGTTAAGAGAAGAATGCGATTCTATTCTAGTTCTTGAAGATGGTTACCCATTTGTCGAAAAAGAATTGCGAGGATTCTTCAACGAAGGCATTACTATTAAAGGAAGATTAGATGGTACATTGCCAAGAGATGGAGAATTAAATCCAAATCTTGTTGCTAAAGCTGTAGGAATTAAAATCAATGAAGGTGAAGCAATTCCTGATTTAGTAAAAAACAGACCTCCATCACTATGTATGGGTTGTGGACACCGTGATGTTTATAATGCAATGAACGAAGCTCTTATAAAGTATGGTAAAGGTAGAGTTTTTGCAGACATTGGTTGCTACACTTTAGGTGCACTACCTCCATTTAACGCAATTAACTCTTGTGTTGATATGGGAGCATCCATTACAATGGCTATAGGTGCTTCCGATGCTGGACTAGTACCTGCTGTTGCTGTAATTGGAGACTCAACATTCTGTCACTCTGGCATGACAGGTTTATTAGATGCTGTAATTAAAAAATCACCGATTGTTGTTATTATCTCAGATAATAGCACAACAGGTATGACTGGTGGACAAGATTCTCATGGTAAAGGAAGAATAGTTGAATTAGTTAAAGGTATTGGTGTTGACCCTGACCACATTAAAGTAATGACTCCTCTTCGTAAAAATCATGAAGAAAACCTAAAGGTAATTGAGAAAGAATTAGCTTACAATGGTTTATCAGTTATTATTCCACAAAGAGAATGTATACAAACAGCTGTAAAGACCAAGAAAAGAGCAAGAAAATAATTTTAACTACAAAAACTAAAACAATGAAAACAGATATAATATTAGCTGGTGTTGGTGGACAAGGAATTCTAACTATTGCTGCAGCAATTGGCATGACTGCTGTAAACAAAAATCTTTATCTTAAACAAGCAGAAGTTCATGGTATGAGTCAAAGAGGTGGTGATGTACAATCAAATCTTAGACTTTCTGACAAACCAATACATTCAGATTTAATAGCAAAAGGTTCTGCAGATATAATTCTTTCAGTAGAACCAATGGAAGCATTACGATATTTACCTTTCTTAAAAAAAGGAGGATATGTTATTACGAACACCAAACCTTTCAATAACATTCCTGATTATCCAGAAACTGAGGTAATAATGAATAGAATTGAGGAGCTTCCAAATAAAATAGCTTTAAATGCAGACCAAATAGCAAAAGATATCGGCAGTTCTCGCGCTTCTAATATCGTAATGCTTGGTGCTGCTGCTCCATTCTTGGGTCTTTCAATCGAAGATCTTGAGTTTGGTATAAAATCATTATTCGGACGTAAAGGTGATGAAATTGTTGAAATGAATATTAAAGCTTTACATGCTGGCTATGAGTATGCAAAATCTCAATTATAAGAAAAACTTTCTTATGAAAGTTTTTTCAACAATTAAAAACAAAAATTTCATCACGTTCATGCTTTTATTATTTTTGTAAAAAATAAATCAAACATGGATAATTATATTGTTTCGGCTCGAAAATACAGACCAGATAATTTCGAGTCTGTAGTTGGTCAGGATTCTATTACCCAAACTTTAAAAAATTCGATTAAATCAAGCCAACTTGCACAGGCATACTTATTCTGTGGCCCAAGAGGTGTTGGTAAAACCACATGTGCTCGTATTTTTGCCAAAACAATTAACTGTACTAATCTTACAGATAATCACGAAGCTTGTAATGAATGTGAATCTTGTGTTGCATTCAATAAATTAAGATCATTGAATATTCACGAACTTGATGCTGCGTCCAACAACTCTGTCGAAGATATCCGTAATCTTATTGATCAAGTTAGGATTCCGCCACAAATTGGATATTATTCAGTCTATATTATCGATGAGGTTCATATGTTATCAAGTTCTGCTTTTAATGCTTTTCTTAAAACACTTGAAGAACCTCCAAAACATGTAGTTTTTATTCTGGCAACAACAGAAAAACATAAAATTTTACCTACAATTTTATCAAGATGTCAGATCTTTGATTTTAATAGAATCGGAGTTGAAGATATAAGAAAAAGACTTGAATTTGTAGCGCAAAAAGAAAATATTTCTGCTGAACACGATGCTTTGCATATTATTGCACAAAAAGCTGATGGAGCAATGAGAGATGCATTATCAATTTTTGATCAAATTGTTAGCTTCAGTGGAAAAAATATTACATACGAAAATACAATTAAGAACTTAAACGTTCTCGATTATGACGTTTATTTTAATATTACTGATTCTTTCCTAACAGGAAATTATCCCAGCGCACTACTTATTTTTGATGATGTACTTAGAAAAGGGTTTGAAGCAAGCTATTTTATAAGCGGCCTTGCTTCGCATTTTAGAGACCTTCTCATTTGCAAAGAACCTGGCACAATAGATTTACTTGAAGTTGGAAATAAAATTAAGACAAAATATCTAGAGCATGCAGAAAAATGTTCAGTCTCTTTTTTATTTAAAGCAATTGAAACTGCAAATCAAGCCGACCTTAATTACAAAACAAGTCATAACAAAAGACTACTGATAGAATTAGCTTTGTTAAACATATGCAACATCGAAAATAACGCTTTATCTCAAAATACTGATGTACAAACGCCTATTGAAAAACCAGTTAAAATTGAAACATCAATTAAAAAACAAGAGGAGCTCAATAAAGAAGTTATAGCAGAAATTCCTCAAACAGAAGTAAAAACCGAAACACAACAAAAACCACAAGAAGTAAACGAGATTATACCTCAAGAAAAGACGATCAAAGAGACTATTGTAAAAGAACCTGAAGATAATACTTATAAAACTACTAGGCCTGAAAAATCGAGTAGTATTAAATCAGATATCTCAGGAATATCTATAAAAAATATCACTAAATCCTCGGATAAGAATATCGAGATTGACGAAACAGGTGAGCCAATTCTCAGTTATGATCATCTTGGAACAGAAGAATATAGCGACGAAAAGCTTAAATATGTTTGGACAAAATATGCTGAATCGTTACGTGAAAATCCAAGATTATACTCTTTTCTAATGGCTCATGCGCCCACTAAAGAATCAGAAAACAATTACATTGTTACAGTTGAAAGTCAAATGGTAAAAGCAAAACTTGACTCGGATTTACATGAAACCTTGAAATTTCTAAAAACAGAACTTAATAATCGCGATTTCAGTCTATCATATCAGATTGGTGAAACAAAACAAAACAAAAAATTCAAATCAGAACAAGAAAAACTAGATGATATGATCAAGGAGAATCCTGAAATAAAAAAACTCAAAGACCAGTTAAATCTTGACTTTGAATAAACTTATAATCTAGATTTTTCGACAGCATTATTCCATCCAACACATAATCTAAATCTTGTTTTATCATCCATTTTTGGATAAAAAATTCTATCGAGTTTTCGATATTGTTCAATATCTTCCAAATCATATAAACCACAACCCAAAGCTGCTAAGAAAGCTACACCTAATGCTGTTGATTCGACAAACACAGGCCTTGTAACCTCAAGTCCAAGAATATCAGCCTGAAACTGCAATAAAAAATTATTAGCAGAAGCGCCTCCGTCAACATTAAGATTAAGAATTTCGATTCCTGAGTCTTTATTCATTGCATAAAGTACATCACGAGTTTGATATGCCATTGATTCTAATGCTGCTCTAATAATATGCTTGTAATTTGTTCCTCCTGTTATCCCAGTAATTGTACCACGAGCATTCATATCCCAGAATGGAGCTCCTAATCCAGCAAAGGCAGGCACAAAATACACTCCTGCTGAATCATCTATTTCAGAAGCTATTTTTTCAGTTTCCGCAGCAGTGTCTATCAGTCTCATTTTATCTCTCAGCCATTGAATTGCCGCTCCAGCAATAAACACACTACCTTCCAAAGCATAGCTAATTTCACCATTCAAACCCCATGCAATTGTTGTAATTAAACCAGATGTGCTTTTTACAGGAATACTTCCAGTATTCATTAACATAAAACAACCCGTTCCGTAGGTGTTTTTTACTGCGCCAGATTTAAAGCATGTCTGACCAAATAAAGCAGCTTGCTGATCTCCAGCCATACCCGATAAAGGGATCTCTGTATTTCCAAAAATCCCAGCATCGACATTACCATAAAAACCTGACGAATCCTTTACTTCAGGTAACATTTCTATAGGAATATTGAAGAACTTAAGTATCTCATTATCCCAACACTTTTCTTTAATATTAAAAAGCATTGTTCTCGAAGCATTTGAATAATCTGTTATGTGTATACGACCTCCTGTCAAATTCCAAATTAACCAAGTGTCGATTGTCCCGAATAAAATCTGTCCGTTTTGAGCTTTCTCACGAATACCATCAACATTATCGAGAATCCAAACAATCTTTGTTGCTGAAAAGTATGAATCAATAACTAATCCTGTCGCATCCTTAATATAATCTGAAAAGGTGTCTTTCTCTATTTCCTCACAAAATTCAGATGTTCGTTTATCCTGCCAAACAATTGCATTATAAACCGGCTTACCGCTTATCTTGTCCCATATGACAGTTGTTTCACGCTGATTAGTTATCCCAGTACCTGCAATTTGGGAAGTACTAACACCCAATTTTGACAACAATTTCCTAACTACAAAAATCTGTGTTTCACGGATTTCTGTCGCATCTTGTTCTACCCAACCTAATTGTGGAAAATACTGTGATGTTTCGGATTGCTCAATTCCTAAAACATTAAATACTTCATCAAATAAAACTGCACGTGAGCTTGTTGTTCCCTGATCAATAGAAAGAATGTATTTTTTATCCATCTGCATTGATTTTGTCTATCCAGTCAATTACGTCTTGGTAAACTTCCTCTTTGTTTATTTCATTTAAGATTTCATGTCGGGCATCCTTATATAACTTATGTTCAATATGCTTAATACCTGCATTCTTGTAAAAATTAACAGCTTGCAAAACACCTTTACCATAATTACCTACAGGATCATTAGCCCCAGACAAAAACAATATTGGTAACTCTTTGCTTATCTTTTTTGCATATTTTACTTTATTGATAGAGATTAACCCAGTCATAAAGCCTCTATAAAAAGAGCATGAGAAAATACCCCCGCATTTTGGATCTGCAATATACTCATCAACTATTTTTTGATCGCGGGTTAACCACTGAAAAGGTGTTTCGTATCCTTTATTAAAACTACCAAAAGACATTTTATCCAACAATTTTGATTTTCTTGTTACTCCACTAAAAAAACATTGAATTTTTGCAATTAGACATCCAATATAAAGTAAAACTGTTGGATTAGAGCCAGTTCCTGTAAGAATAACTCCTTTCAATCCCAAACTGTAATTAGAAATAAACGAACGGGTAAAAAAAGACCCCATGCTATGACCTAAAATAAAAACCGGAACTCCAGGATGATTTTTTGCACTAATATCATTTAAAACTTTTAAATCATCGACAATAGTACACCACTCTTTTTTTTCAGGCCAAACACCATAATCATCTGGATGTAGAACATTCCGCCCATGACCTCTATGATCAGAAGCGTAAACTGCACCACCTTTACTTACCAGAAAACCTGCAAAATCGGTATATCTCTCCGAATGTTCTGCCATACCATGCACAATCTGCACAACAAAATTCACCTTTTCATCATCAGGTAAAAACTCATTGTAAAAAATTGCCTGACCATCGGCAGCCCTTAACCAGTTTTCTATAACTTTCATATGATAGTCCAAATAACAATTACAAATTTATGAATTTATTCCGAATAAATCATAAAATTTTTCCAGTTTATATTGTTTTGTAACATATTTCATCTCATCCCATAATGCTTCATTAATTGGCACTCCATGTTCTGATCTTTGTAAAAAGACTAGATGTTCTTTTTCTCCTGCAGTATATATACGTTCAGCTCCCGGCATTTTCTCTGAACTTCTTAGATCACGTAAAATGTTTCCTGTAATTTTTTCGAATTCTGGAATGTCAATAAAGTTTTCAATATTAATTGCAATAAAAAAATGGCCAAGACGATAAGGAACTTTTTTGCCATTTTCAAATCCAAGTAATGCTTTCATAAAACCGCCCCCCTGTAGAGCTGCAGACAAAATTTCAACAACAGTAGCATATCCATATCCTTTATATCCTGCAGTGTCTTCACCTATACCACCAAGTGGCGTTAGAGCGGCATTTCCAGCCACGAGATCCTTTAGAACCTCTTCGGCATTTGTTTTAGAATTACCTTGTTTATCAATTACCCAACCCTTTGGTAAATCTTTACCATTTTTCGCGTAAAACTCGAATTTACCTCTCTGACTAACAGAAGTTGCACAATCAAGAAAAAACGGGAAATCCTCATCACTAGGCATAACAAAAGTAAGTGGATTTGTTCCTAGCATATTTTCAACACCAAAAGTCGGTGCAATTGAAGGTCTGGCATTTGTTCCTGTTATACCAATCATACCAGCTTTAGCTGCCATTAGTCCATAATAACCAGCAATCCCATAATGAGAACTATTGCGAACAGCAACCATTCCCATACCATATGTTTTAGCCTTGTCAATACACATTTGCATAGCTTGCTTTGACGCCACATGTCCCATCCCATTGTTTGCATCTAGAACAGCAGTTGTAAAACTTTCACGAATAACATCAACTTTTGTTTCTGGGTTTACAATACCGTCTTTTATTCTATCCAGATATATGGGTTTCAATCTATTTATTCCGTGTGAATCAATCCCAAGCTTATCAGCTTCAAGTAAAACTTCAGCAATTATTGCTGCATCTACTGATGGCACACCAGCAGCCTTAAGTGCTTCTATTGAAAATGATTCTAATGTTTTAAAATTTAAATAATTCATAACTCTTTTTTTTACAAAGGTAAAAAACATTCATAATTTAATATCAAACAAACAATTGTATTTTAATTTCATTTTTGTTGAAATTTGTTCAACAAAATCATTCTATTTCTTTCTTTCTTGCCAAGAAAAATTGTATTTTTACAAAAAAAAGTCAAAAATATGAAACGCGACGAAAGAGTATTTGAAATTATTCAAAAAGAAAAAGAACGTCAGATGCATGGCATCGAATTAATTGCATCCGAAAATTTTGTAAGCCCACAAGTACTAGAAGCTATGGGTTCGGTTATGACTAACAAATACGCTGAAGGCTATCCTGGCAAAAGATATTATGGTGGTTGCCAGTTTGTTGATATGACAGAACAATTAGCTATCGATAGAATAAAAGAACTTTTTAATGCTGATTATGCAAATGTACAACCACATTCGGGAGCACAAGCAAACGCTGCTGTTTTTCTAGCATGTCTTAAACCTGGTGACACATTTATGGGTTTAGATCTTGCTCATGGTGGTCATTTATCTCACGGTTCTCCTGTGAATTTATCAGGAATTCTTTACAACGCAATTTCTTATCAAGTTTCTGAAGAAACTGGAATTATCGATTATGATGCTATGGAAGCAAAAGCTCTTGAGCACAAGCCAAAACTTATCGTTGGCGGAGCTTCTGCATATAGTCGTGAATGGGATTATAAACGTATGAGAGAAATCGCAGATAAAATTGGTGCTATTCTAATGATAGACATGGCACATCCAGCAGGACTAATTGCTGCGGGATTATTAAACAACCCTGCAGAGTATGCTCATATTGTAACTTCAACTACTCATAAAACTCTAAGAGGTCCAAGAGGTGGGATAATTATAATTGGCAAAGACTTTGAGAATCCATGGGGACAAACAACTCCAAAAGGAGCAATTAAAATGATGTCAGCTATTATTAATTCTGCAGTTTTCCCAGGCACACAGGGTGGTCCATTAGAACATGTTATTGCTGCTAAAGCTGTAGCTTTTGGCGAAGCTCTACATCCTGAATTTAAGAAATATCAAACACAAGTAAAAAAGAATGCCGCTGCAATGGCTAAAGCCTTTATGAAGATAGGATATAAAGTGGTAAGTGATGGAACAGACAACCATTCGATGTTGATTGACTTAAGAACAAAATATCCTGAAATCACTGGAAAGCTTGTCGAAAACACATTAGTTAAAGCCGACATTACAATTAACAAAAATATGGTTCCTTTCGACCATCGCTCTCCATTTAAAACTTCAGGGTTAAGAGTCGGAACTCCTGCAATCACTACTAGAGGTTTGAAAGAAGAACATATGGAACCAATTGTTAAACTTATTGACAGAGTTCTTTCAGATATTGAAAACGAAAATGTAATAAATCAAGTTCGTGCTGAAGTAAACGAAATGATGAAACCATTTCCTTTATTTGCATATTAAAATATTCAGATGAGGGGAAGAGTTCCCCTTTTTAAAATCATATAATGTCTAACTAAAACCTAATAATCATGAAAAAAATTAAATTTTCAAGCCCGGCAATTTTAATTGCTGTAATTGCAATATTTTTTGCATCCTGTTCAAACAATTCAGCAACTCACATTCCTAAAGATGCTTTTGCTGTATTAGTACTCGATGGCCAAGAAATGTTAAAATTCTCTGATCCTGAATTTTTACAGGAAAACGATGAATATAAAGATGCCATGAAAGAAGTCGAAAAAGAAAGCAAAAAAGCTGCTGAATTAATCGGAGACATCATGAAAGATCCTGATGCATCTGGTGTCCTACTAACCGAAAAGATGTATGCTTTTGCTACTATTGAAAACAAAGAAGATTTTGTATTAGGAGTTATTATTCCAATTAAAAGAGAAAAACTTGAAGAAAATATTGATATGATTGCTGATGAATTTGGTGTCCCAATTTCAATGGTAATGGAAACAGAAGGCGATATTAAATATTTTGCTCCTGAAGATGGAATGATTCTAGGATGGAATGACGATGTATTTATATTTGTGTTTCAGGAAGATGGCGAAGATATGTTCAAACTGCTTGATAAATATATGAATCTTGATAAAAAAGAATCTATTCTTTCTGATAAAGATTTCAAAAAATTCCATAAAAACTGTACTGCACTAAACCTTTGGGTTTCTTCAAATGTTATTGATAAAATTGACTTCGAGAAAGAATCTATTAAAGAATTCGAAAAACTTACAGGCATTGATCTTGCTGGCAATTATGGCCATATGCATCTTGATATTCAAAAAGACGAAATAACCTACACTTCTAAACTAAAATTCAACGAATCTATTCAAAAACTTGACAAGAAAAAACTCATGGACAATGCTGAAAAACTAATGGAACTTTTTGAAGATCCAATTAGTGAAGGTATGGATATGTTTGGCGGAGGAAATGATGATTGGGGAGATGATGAATGGGGAGATGACGATTGGGATGAAAATTGGGATGAAGAATATCCTGAAATGACTGATGAAGAATGGGACGAGTTACTTAATGAACTCGAGACTGAAATGACTGATACAAATGCAGAATAATTATTGATTAATACTGAAACAGAATAATCTTTTATGGAAATAAAATTTTCCAACATTATCCCTGCCCCAATACCCGAAAAAGACATTAAGCAGTCTGAGATATGGGGCAGGGATATTATAATTAATAGTCAAGAAAAAGTTCTCATTTATGCGGAATCCGGTAAAGGGAAAACAACCTTCACAAATATAATTTTTGGTGCCAGAAAAGATTATACCGGTGATGTTTTCTTAGATGGAGAAAACATCCAGGAAATAAAACCTAATAATTTCAGCGAAATTCGAAGAACAAAACTTAGTATTGTACCACAAGGCTTATCGCTTTTTGCTGAATTGAGTTTAATCGAGAACATTATTATTAAGAATAAAATAACCAATTTTAAAACAAACAAAGAGATTGTCGAGATGATAGAGCTTCTCGGTTTAGAGGGACTTGAAGATCGAAAAGCAGCAAAAATGTCATTTGGTCAGCGTCAAAGAGCAGCAGTAATTAGAGCTCTCTGCCAGCCTTTTAAATTCATTCTTCTTGACGAAGCATTTTCTCACCTAGACTCAAATAATACACAAATTGTTTGGGATTTAATTAAAACAGAAACAAAAAAACAAAGTGCAGGAATAATACTTACATCACTAAGTTCAAATTTTGAACAAGACCTAATAAAATACATAGTATAATGATTTGGAAAGTACTCAAAAACAACATAAAACCAGGTCAACTTGCTGGAACTTTCCTCGGCATAATGATGGGATTAACTATCTTGATGGGCGCCCTTTCATTTTATCTTGATATAAAACCCGTATTTGATGACAAAGAAAGTTTCTGGAAAGACGAGTATATTATTATCAATAAAACGATAAATATTACTGATACTTATAACCAAGCCACAAAAGACTCAGTTGTTAAACCCTTCTTCACACAAGACGATATCAAAGATTTAAAAAATCAAAATTTTGTAAAAGATGTTGCAGAATTTTCAAGCTGTTCGTTTAAAGTACAAGCAACTTCTGATTCCAAAAGTGCTTTAACAGGATTCAGTGCAGACCTGTTTTTCGAAGCGGTTCCTAATGAATATGTAGATGTAAATTATGACAATTGGAAATGGGATGAAAGCTCGAATTTTGTTCCTGCAATTTTACCAAAAACATACTTAAATCTTTACAATTTCGGATTCGCTCAAAGTCAAAATTTACCACAAGTTGCAGAAGAAAGTGCCGGTTTAATAAAATTTAATATTATCATTTACGACAACAAAAAGAAACAAGAATTCGAAACTCGTATTGTAGGATTTTCTGAAAGAATTAACACTATTTTGGTACCTAAAGATTTTGTAGACTGGGGGAATAAAAAATTTGGTACAAATCCAAAACCAGCACCTGGTCGACTTATAGTAATTGCAAATGATCCTTCAAACCCTAATCTACTTAAATACTTCGAAGAGAAAAACTTTGATGTAAACAAAAGCGAATTAAGTAATAGCAAGGCATTAGCATTCCTAAAAATTATTACCAGCATCGTTTTTATTATTGGAATGGTGATAATTGTACTTGCATTTTCTTTAATGGTTATTTCTATTCAACTTCTTTTGCACAGAAATAATGAAAATATCCAAAAACTTAGCATGCTAGGATTTAAAATTACTGAAATTGCCTTGCCATATAATATTATGGTGGCGGCACTTTTTATTGTAACCTTTGCCACATCAATGATTCCACTATTAATTTTCCGCGATTTCTACTCTTCAAATATGGTACTACTAGGTTACGAAAATTTCAATCTTATTTTTACAAGTATAATAATTCCTGGAGCAGGTTTTGTATCAATTATAGTATTTCTATTAATCATAATGATACGATCTCAAATTAAAAAAATTATTTCCTAACAGTCAAAACTATAAACATCATTTATTGTATTCGTAAAACCAAACACCCAAGTTCTATTCTCCGCAACCACAATCAATATACTGTTCAATAAGTTTATTGCTAATACCCATAGATGAAAATCCACCGTCATTGTAGATGTTCTGCATGGTAATCATTTTTGTATAATCTGAAAACAATGAGATACAAACATCTGCACAAGAATCAGACGGTGCATTACCTAAAGGTGACATAGCATCAGCATAATTAAAAAATGCATTAAATCCGGAAACACCAGCACCAGCAGTTGTTCGTGTTGGCGATTGTGAAATTGAATTTAGTCTAACTTTCTTTTTCACACCATAATGATATCCAAATTGACGAACTATGGATTCTAACATTGCTTTTGCATGTGCCATATCACTATAACTTGAAAATGTACGTTGTGCAGCAATATAAGATAAAGTAACAACAGAACCCCATTCGTTTATAGCATCGAGACGTTGTGCAACAGCAAGTACTTTATGTAATGAAATTGCAGAAACATCGAGAGTTTTTTCAAGATAATCGTAATTCAGCTCATGATATGGTACATTTTTACGAACATTAGGAGACATACCAACAGAATGTAAAATAAAATCAATTTTTCCACCTAAAATCTGCATTGCTTCTTCAAATAAATCTTCGATTTCTGATATCTCAGTAATATCTGCTGCAATTACTTGAGATTTAGTTTTCTCAGCTAGTGTAAAGATATCTTTCTTTCGTAATGCAATTGGGGAATTCGATAGTACAAATTCTGCCCCTTCTTCATATGCTTTTTCAGCCACTTTCCATGCTATAGAATTCTCGTCAAGGGCGCCAAAAATCAAACCTCTTTTTCCTTTAAGTAAATTATGTGTCATATTTTAAAGTTTAATCTATATTAAACCAATAAAAAGAAATTTTGTTCAGGAGATAAAAACAACAGTTAAAGAAAATAAAAGAATTGATTTTCAATGCTGTTTATATAAGTTTTTTGATTAAATTTGTATTGTATTTGTTAGTTTATTCGAAATGAGAAAGTATTTATTTATTACAACTTTGCTATTATCTTGCCTTATTGGTTTTAGTCAAACTATTACTAATACTGGTGCAAAAGTAATAATTGATGATGGAACAACTATAAAATTCACTAATCTGCATAATTCGCAAGCCGGTGGTTCTTTTTATTACGACACTGACCTATCAGTTCCTGGGAATTGGACAAACGATTCAGATGCAACTTTTGAGCAAGGGGAAAACGGCAGTGTGACTTTTAATGGCACATCACAACAAACCATTACCAGTGGTGTTAGCTCTTTTCAAAATTTAACCATAAATAATACCGCCGCAAATGATGATGAGATTTTACTTAGCGACAATATGGAGATTGAATCGCAACTAACATTAACTGACGGTATAATAAATACAAATTCTAATAAACTTGTATTCCAAACTGCTGCAACGACAAACTCAGGGAATGCTGGTAGTTTTGTACATGACCAAATGGAAAAAGCCGGTGCAACTCAGTTTACTTTTCCTTGCGGAGATGTAAACAGCCGGGATTTGGATGATAATGCAATTGACGAAGACTATGTAGTTTGGTCACCCATGAAATCAAATCCTGACGCATCTACAACTGTTAATGTTGAGTACTTTTTCGACAATACAGGAATGCCAGATTGGTGGGAACATGGCGGAAACATGGATGCAACTCTTCATCATGTTAGTAACAGAGAATATTATCTAGTTAGTTCAACAGAAGACTTTACTGATGTTACCTTATATTGGAATGACAATGGACACTCAATTAGTGACATATGTGTACACAGTTTCTGTGATGGGACACCAAGTAATTTTGTACCTGCTGATTTATCTGTTGTATATTGGAATGGAACTATGTGGGTAGATATCGAATGCAATTCGGGATCTAGTAGTCTTATTCATGATAATGGATACATAACCAGCGATTTTACAGTTCCTTTCGGCGCAAAAAGCCAAACATTTATTACATATGGATCAAAAAATGGCGACACCCCATTACCTGTCGAACTAATAAATCTAAAAACTGATTGTCACAATAATCTTATAGCTTTAAACTGGTCAACAGCTAGCGAAACAAATAATAAAGGTTTTATAATTGAACGTTCCGATGACGCAATAGATTTTGAACAAATAGGTTTTATTAAAGGTTCAGGAAACAGTAATTCAATTCGATCATATTACTTTAATGATGACGGTTTCTTAAAAAAGAAAAACAACTATTACAGATTCAAGCAAATTGATTTTAACGGAGAATCTACTTATAGTCCTATAGTATCTGCATTTTGCGAACCGGATTCAGAGATTGACCCTTTATTTATAATCTATCCAAATCCTTTCAAAAATGATATAAATATTACTGCCCAAGACATGCCATCAGATGACATAATAATCAATATTTATAACATGTTAGGTGCGTTGATTCATCAACAAAAGTCGAATACTACAATGCGAGAACTTCAGATAAACATAGATTTAGAAAAGCTCCCTCCTGCAATATATGTTGTAAAAATCATTTCAGGTGATTACGTTGGAGTTGCAAAAATCGAAAAACACTAAACTCAAAAACTCAAACTTATCTGATTATCAATTTGCGGAATAAAATTTCATTATTTTCACCTTTCAACTTTAATAAGTATACACCTGAAGAATAGTTCAAATCTTGAGACGTGCTGTTATGTATATCTATGCAATCTAACAATTCCCCATACAGATTATAAACAGACAAACTTTCAAATTCATTATCAACCAAGTAGATTTTCCCATTAGTAGGATTTGGATAAAAAACTGGAACCTCATTTTGCTGATTGATATTAAAAAATGAAATTATTTCACATGTATCAAAAGTCATATCTCCCTCTGAAAATCTACTTCTAGCCGGATTAATAAATTCGTTTAAAACACAAGGATAACCAATGCCCGGCCATTCAAACTCTTCGTAAAAATAACATGGAGGCGTTTCACGATACAATGACACTTCAGCAATATCTGTTGTCCCTGTTGGAGTACAATCACCGGTATGGTTATTTCCATATTCATAATGACCATTTCCAGATATTGAATAGTTACCTAATAAAAATCCTGTATTAGTAATCTCATTCCCAATCAAATTACACGTATCTGTTGCAGGGTTAAAATTCATTACAATGCCATAATTTTCAAGTCGATTTCTAAAAAATGTATTATATGGCCCATTCTTACCATGAGAATCATCAATAACAGCATTTTGAGCAATATTACCTTCAAACAAATTACAATATGTATAATTTCCATGTAAAACCAAATCGCCTGCTGATGCCGTAGGAAACAGACTTTGGTCCCAATAAGTATCAAATGAATAATTATAAGCAGCAACATTCCCATTGGCTCCAGATTGCAATAGAACAGAAT
>CAZUQY010000016.1:0-18273 GCA_964622935.1 uncultured Bacteroidales bacterium
CATATGATATTGTAACATCAGAACTATCAAGTTATCAAAGTGGCACATTTGAATTGTTACTAGGATATGACATACCATATGGTAACGATTCAGGAAACAGTCGTTTCTAATAAGAAAAAAAGTAAAAAATAATAAACTTAATAATTATGAAAAATCAATCAGTAAAGAAGTCCGCATTTCCACTTGAAATGCTTTCCAAAATAATGCATAATGCAATATGGGTTTTCAGCTTTGCATTTGTATTATTATTTTCAAATGCTGTTTTAGCTCAAAATGTTGGTGTAAATACTACTACACCTGATGCTTCAGCAATGTTGGATGTTGAATCAACAACTTCGGGAATGCTTGTGCCTCGTATGACAATGGTACAAAAAGCGGCTATAGTCTCACCTGCAACAAGTTTGTTAATTTATCAAACTGACAATACTCCTGGGTTTTACTACAACTCTGGTACACCGGCTGCTCCTGTTTGGATAATGATAGGCGGTGGAGCTGCAGGAGAATGGACTGACGAAGGAGATTATCTTCACCCTAATGAGAACACATCAGCTCAAGTATGGGAAGACAATGACATTTTTGGTTTTTCATATTCGGGATTAGCCGATACTCCTGGTTATTTCGAAAGTACAGAAGCATCTGTTGACAATACAGGTGTATTGGGAATTTGCGATAATACTACCGGTTTTGGTTTTGGTGGAATTTTCTCAGGAGGATACTGTGGTGTTGGTGCTCTTGGAGACACATTAGGAGTAAGTGCTTCTGTTGACAATGACAAAGGCTATGGAATATATGCAACAAATGATAATACTTCAGGAACTGCAATTTTTGCGAGTGGCAACGGCATTAATGGTAGCTATTTAACCACAGGAAGCGGTATTGCAGGAAGTAGTTCAAATGTTGGTATTTATGGATATGGTGATGCAACTGCACTCTCTAATGGTATTTATGGTACGTCTGATGCAACTGACGGTGCAGGTGTTGTTGGTGTTAGTTCAAACATTGGTATACTCGGCTCTGCTGATGCAACTGCAGCTTCAAAAGGAGTGTATGCAATAAGCGAAGCAACAGATGGTATCGGTATCTTCACCGTTGCAAATAATGTAACTTCATACACTGCTGCTAGCGGTGCAGGTGGAGTATTTAACGGCAACGACGGAGCTCATGCTTACGCAGACTTAGCTGCCGGAAACGGACTTATAGCAGTTGGAAACGGAGCTCCAACAATTCACACACTTGTTGATGGCACAGGAGTTGCTGCTAGCAGTACTGTAGCGGGAGTTTATGGATTTGGTGATGCTACTGGTACACAACCAAAAGGTGTATATGGGGAAACTGATGCTACTGATGGACTAGGTGTTTTTGGTGTTAGTCCAAATATAGGTGTATATGGCTCTGGTGATGCAACTGCATTGTCCTATGGTGTCTTTGGAACATCTGCTGCAACAGATGGAATTGGTGTTGTGGGAACTAGTGCAAATGTAGGTGTATATGGAGAAACCACTGACAATATTCTTGGTTATGCTGGATATTTTGTAGGTGATACTTATTCCACAGGAGATGTTGGTGGTGCCTTAAAAAGTTTCGTTATCGACAATCCAGAAAATCCAGAAACCGAAGTACTACGTCATACATCAATTGAATCTCCGGAAGCAATGGTTATATACCGTGGAAAAGTGAAGCTTAATGCAAACGGAGAAGCCAATGTTAAAATGCCTTCATATTTTAAAGCACTTACAATGGAAAATGAAGCTACCGTACAAATAACTTGTGTTGGCCGTCCATTTGGTATTGGTTATGAATGGAATAGTGATTTTGGCTCATTTGTAGTTTATGGTGATTCTGAAAGAGAAATTTCATGGATGGTTATGGCTGATAGAGATGATCCATATATGCAAGCAAACAGAAAACCTGTTGTTACAACAAAAGACGGTTCAGATAAAGGATATAAATCTGGATATTACATTCACCCTGAATTGTATGGACAGTCCCAAGAAAAAAGCTATAATTATTTGGTGAATAAGAAAGATCGTAAATTCCCTACTGCAAATGAAACAACTGAAATTGAAAAAACAAAATCTGTTTCGAATCATAATCCAAAACTTAAAGCAACTAGTACATTTAGGTCAATCCAAAAACCAGAAATAAAAGCTAAAAAATAAATACTACATATAATTATGCATAAAAAATTGGGGCTTCGGTCCCATTTTTTTTTAATACATTTCTCTAACTACTGTTATACCGTGACATAAATGAAAACTAGTGACGTTTTCTAGCTTTTTGTGATTTCTTTTTTATATAAATGACCTCTATTACAAAAACTTCGACTATTTTTGATTAACAAAAGATAATTGACCAAAACTTGCTATTTACAAGATTCATTTAAAACATTAAAACACAAGTATTTAACTTTTGCTTTATGTCTAGTTGCTGAGTATATTAAACCCATAAATAAAACCAATAACCATGAAAACGCAATCACTAAAAAAATCGAGATTTCCTTTTGAGATGTTATCAAATTTATTGCATAATTCAATATGGATTTGTACAATTATATTTGTAATGCTATTCTCAAATCTAGCACTATCTCAAAATGTTGGTGTTAACACAACAACACCCGATGCATCTGCAATGCTTGATGTTGAATCAACAACTTCTGGGATGTTAGTTCCTCGTATGACAATGGTACAAAGAAATGCTATTACATTGCCAGCAACTAGTTTGTTAATTTATCAAACTGATAATACTCCAGGGTTTTATTACAATTCTGGTACATCTGCTGCTCCTGTTTGGGTAAACATTGGTGCAGGAGCTGCTGGCGAATGGACAGATGCAGGAGATTATTTATATCCAAATGAAAACACTTCTGCACAAGTATGGGAAGACAATGATTATTTGGGATTCTATTATTCCGGTGACGCAAGATATGGTGGGTGGTTTGAGAGTACAGAGACATCTATTAGTAACACTGGTGTTGTTGGTATATGCGCTAACACAGACGGTTTTGGACTTGGAGGTAAGTTTGTTGGTGGATATACCGGAGTATATGCATCAGTTTGGCCAACAGGATCTGAGACTTATTATGGATTATATGGACAGGTTTCTGGTGGCACAGGCACAAATCATGGTGTATATGGTCTTGCGGATGGTGGAGGAATAAACTTTGGTGTCCTTGGACAAGTCGCCGATCCAATAGGATTTGGTGTTGCTGGTGTCAACTCTGATGCTGCTGGAACCGGCATTTATGGTATTGGTAACGGAACAACTGGGACATACTTAACTACTGGCAGTGGCGTTGCTGGTAGTAGCAGCAATGTAGGTGTTTACGGGTATGGAGATGCAACAACATATTCATTTGGAGTATACGGCACATCTGATGCAACAAATGGTATTGGTGTAGTTGGTATTGTTACAAATACTGACGGGTTTGGAGTAAACGGTAGAAACCTTGATGCTGATGGAACAGGTGTTGTTGGTGTTGGAAACGGCGAAACTGCAAACTTTCTACCTAATGGTTCTGGTGGAGCTTTTACTGGTCTTGATGGAGCTCTAGCTTCTGCAACTTATGGATGGGGAACCGGTATAATTGGTGTTGGAAACAATCTGGGTACAATGACAACCTTAGGGAATGGATCTGGTGTTGCAGGAAGCAGTAATAGTGTTGGTGTTTATGGGCATGGAGATGCCACTCTTGGCACCATTGGTGTTTATGGGCTGTCAGATGCAACAAGTGGGGCTGGAGTATATGGGGTTGGATTCTATGGCCTTAGTGGATATACAGAAGCTAGTGGTGGTTATGGAGTATATTCTAACGGTGATTTGGGTGTTAGTGGTAGCGCCTATATAATAAGTGATTTAAATGTAACTGGCTCAAAGAATTTCTTAATAGACAATCCAGAAAATCCTGAAAATGAAATATTAAGACACACATGCATTGAATCTAATGAAGCATTAGTGATGTATAAAGGAAAAATAAAGTTAGACAACAATGGGGAGGCTACTGTTGAAATGCCATCATACTATACATCATTAACCAAAGAAGATGAAGCAATTGTACAAATTACATGTGTGGGTCGCCCGTTTGGAATTGGATATGAATGGAATAATGACTTTGCTTCATTTGTAGTTTATGGAGATGCAGGCAAAGAAATTTCTTGGCTGGTAATAGCTGACAGAGATGATCCTTATATGCAAAACTACAAAGTCCCAGTAGTAATTCCAAAAGATGGCACATTCAAAGGAATCGAAGCCGGAACTTATCTGGACCCAGAATCTTATGGTGTATCAGAAAAAAAAGGATTTAATTACAATATAAAGCCGAAAAATCTTCAATCAAAAACTACTGACCTTAACACTTCAAGTTCTGATTACGAAAAATCAAGGAAGACACACTCTCTAGAAGAGTTACCAAAACCAGATAAAAACAAATAGAATTAATACTACTACATATCATTACAATGTAATGGGGCTTCGGTCCCATTTTTTTTTATACATTTCTCTAACTACTGTTATACCCTAACATAAATGAACATTCGCGACATTTCTTCAACTTCTTATGCTTTATTTTTTATATAAATGACCTCTATTACAAAAATATCGACTATTTTTGATTAACAAAAGAGAATTGACCAAAACTTGTTATTTATAAGATTCATTTAAGTTGTTAAAACACATTGATTTAGCTTTTATTTTGAGTCTTATAGCTGAGTATATTAAACCAATAAATAAAAACAAAAACCATGAAAACGCAATCATTAAAAAAATCAAGATTTCCTTTTGAGATGTTATCAAATTTGTTGCATAAGTCAATATGGATTTCTACAATTTTATTTGTAATGCTATTCTCAAATCTAGCACTATCTCAAAATGTCGGTGTTAACACAACAACACCAGATGCATCTGCAATGTTGGATGTTGAATCAACAACTTCTGGAATGTTAGTTCCTCGTATGACAATGGTACAAAGAAATGCTATTACATTGCCGGCAACTAGTTTGTTAATTTATCAAACTGACAATACTCCAGGGTTTTACTATAATTCTGGCACATCTGCTGCACCCGTTTGGATAATAATCGGCGGCGGAGCTGCTGGCGAATGGACTGATGCAGGAGATTATATATATCCAAATGAAAACACTTCTGCTCAAGTTTATGAAGACAATGACGCTTATGGCTTTTATTATTCTGGCCAAGCAGAAAATGCAGGGAGTTTTGAAAGTACAGAAGGTAGTAATAGTGCTTGTGGAGTAATTGGCTTAGCTACCAATACATCTGGGCGTGGTTATGGTGGAATTTTTAATGGCAGTTACTGTGGCAGCTATGCTTCTGGTGATAGTATAGGAGTATATGGTCTTGTAGCCAATGATGATGGGTTTGGCATATATGGTTACAATATGTTCACAAATGGAACCGGTATATTTGGAGTTGGAAACGGAACAACAACTGGGAGTTTTTTGACATCTGGCAGTGGCGTTGCTGGTAGTAGCAGCAATGTAGGTGTTTACGGGCATGGTGATGCGACATCGCTTTCATACGGTGTGTACGGTAATTCTGACGCTACAAATGGTTCTGGTGTTGTTGGAATTGTCTCGAACACTGATGGGTTTGGAGTATACGGAAGAAACCAAAATGCTGCAGGAACAGGAGTTATTGGAGTTGGAAACAATGAAGCAGCAAACTTTCTAACTACAGGTTCTGGTGGAGCTTTTAGTGGCGCAGACGGAGCTATTGCTTATGCTACAAGTGCAAATGGATCAGGACTTATTGGTGTTGGAAATAACATTACCTATATACCTTATATGGCAAGTGGATGTGGTGTTGCAGGGACAGGTACTGAATATGGCGTTTATGGTTGGGCTACAACGGGAGTATATGGCCAATCAAACGATGCATCTGGCACTGGTGTTAAGGGAGTTATTAATGGTGGAAATTCAAGTTCACAAGGTGTTCTGGGTTATGGTTATACGGGTGTTTATGGAGTCACCACTGATTTTACAAATGGTTTTGGTTTATCTTCAAATGGAGATTTAATAGTTTCTGGTAATTCGTTTGTTTCAGGTACTAAGAGCTTCTTAATAGACAATCCAGAAAATCCAGAAAGTGAATTATTGAGACATACTTGTATGGAGTCTCCCGAAGCTTTAGTCGTGTACAGAGGCAAGGTGATGCTTAATGCTGATGGTGAAGCAACTGTTGAAATGCCATCATATTTTATTTCTCTAACAAAAGAAGACGATGCAACTGTGCAAATTACTTGCATTGGTCGTCCATTTGTAATTGGATATGAATGGAATGATGATTTTGGCTCATTTGTAGTCTATGGAGAAGCTGACAAAGAGATTTCCTGGATGGTTATGGCAGACAGAGATGACCCATCTTTGCAAAATAATAAAGTACCTGTTGTAATTCCAAAAGATGGTTCATTCAAAGGAATCGAAAACGGCACTTATCTGAATCCTGAATCTTATGGTGTATCAGATGAAAAGGGATTTAATTACAAGAAGAAGCCTGAAAACGTTGAAACTAAAACGACTGAACTTAAGACTTCATATTCTTTTGAAGATAAATCTTTAGAAACAAAAACAGCTAAAAAATTGCAAAAACCAGAATTAAAAAAATAGGATTAATACTACTTATCATTACGTATAAAATTGGGGTTTCGGCCCCATCTTTTTAAACATATTTCACTATATGTTGTTATTCAATGACATAAATGATTATTTTTGCGGTATGCAAACAGGTAAAACCATATTTGTTTTTTTATCTACATTAGTTATGCTAATGGGATCTAACGGCTTTATTCTAGAAGAATATTTCTGTTCTGGTTGCAATGAACAAAAGCATATAGTTGAGTTTTTCGAATTTGGCGAATTAGACCATGAACACGGCCATTGCACTAGTTGTGCTGATGAACACAAAACTTGTTCTTGCGATGATAGCGACCATATCAATAACACAAAAGTAAGCTATATAAATCTTGATGTATTGTTTCTTAATTTCGAAAAAGCAGAAGTTTCTGAAACAACTGTTACAGAATTAAACAAGACATTACAAAACACAATATTTAATGGTTCTGGGAGTTTAATCGAGTTTAAATTTGATAAAAACCTACTTAAAATTCCACCATTTCTTTTAAAATTTCCAAAATGCACAGACTTGTGCGTTTCATTTTCTGTATTCCGTTTATGATTACCAATTTCGTGGTAATTAATTCATTGTAAAATTTAATTTTAAATTAAAATGAAAGCAATAACAGGATTTATTGTTTTTATGCTTGTAATTGTAAATGTAGGGCTCTCTCAGATATCTGGAACTGTATATGAACAGACAGACAAAAAAAATTCTCCTTTATTAGGAGTAAATATATACTGGGCAAACACTACTCAAGGAACTACAAGCGATGAAAACGGAATTTTCTCAATAGAGAAAAATGGAAGTACCAATAAACTAGTGTTTAGTTTTGTTGGTTATAATGAAGATACAATAACAATTATAAACAATGAACCTCTTGTAATAATTCTTAAGGACAGCAGATTCTTAAACGAAGTCACAATTGGAGAAAGAAGTCCTGGGACTCATTACAACAGAATGGAAGTCGGTAGTGTGCAAAACATTACTGGAGATGAGCTATGCAAAGCAGCATGCTGCAATCTTTCTGAAAGTTTTGAAACGAATGCTTCTGTCGACGCTTCATATAGTGATGCAACTACCGGAGCAAAGCAAATAAAACTTTTAGGTCTTGCAGGAAAATATGTCCAAATGATGACAGAAAATATTCCAAACTTGTATGGTGTGTCACAACCATATGCTCTTGGTTATATCCCAGGACCTTGGATGGAATCCATACAAGTGTCAAAAGGCACCTCGGCAGTTATAAATGGCTATGATGCAGTAACAGGTCAAATCAATGTTGAATATAAAAAGCCAAAAAAATCAGACCTATTATTCTTTAATCAGCTAGTTAGCTCTGCAGGAAAAGTCGAAACAAATGTGGATGCTTCTTTTCTAGTAACTCCAAAGCTCAGCACAACTGTATTCGCGCATACACAGTTTGACATGTTACAATTTGATGTTAATAATGATGGCTTTATTGACATGCCTTTGTTAGATCAATACAACTTTTTTAACAGGTGGGACTATTTTGGCAAAGACATAACGATAAGATTTGGTGTGAAATATATTGATGAAGCAAGAAAAAGTGGACAGCTAGGAATCATTCCCAGTGAAGTTTCATCTACATATACGCCCTACGAAATTGGTGTTGGCACAAAAAGGATAGAAGCTTTTTATAAAATGGGTTATGTCTTCCCAGAAAAAAAATATCAGAGTTTGGCAATGATTGCAAACTTTGTTAATCACGAACAAGACTCTTATTATGGTCCAAAAACATTCGATGCTCGCCAAATTAGTGGATATTATAATCTTATTTGGCAATCAGCATTTAATGGGAATAATGACCATAAATACAATGCAGGAGTCAGCATTAAATACGAAGATCTTAATCAAAGTCTTAATGACAGTTTGATAACTGATCTGGAATTTGTTCCTGGTGCATTCTTTCAATATACCGGAACTCTCTTTGAAAAACTCCATGTGATACTAGGAGGTAGAGCCGATTATCATAACACTTATGGTCTTTTACTTACACCTAGAGTTAATCTGAAATATAATTTATCAGGCAGTATCATTCTAAGAGCATCTGCAGGTAAAGGTTTCAGAAAAGCCAATGTTCTTGCAGAGAATAGCTTTTTACTTGCTTCATCAAGAATGTTCATGATTGATTCTAACTTAAAACTTGAAGAAGCATGGAATTACGGAACAAACATCACATTCTACATTCCTGCCGGAGCAAGAGACATCACTCTTAATGCAGAGTTTTACAGAACAGATTTCATTAATCAGATAGTAACTGATTTTGAACAGGTTGACAGGGTACATTTTTATAATCTCGATGGGCAATCATACTCTAACACTTATCAATTAGAAGCCAGTTATGAGATTATTAAAGGTTTAGATGCAACATTCGCATTTCGATATAATGATGTTAAGCAAACAATTGGAGGTACTTTATTAGAATCTCCTTTGACAAATAGGTACAAAGGCTTAGCAAGCTTTTCCTATAAAACTCCATTAGATAAATGGCAATTCGACTTTACGGCACAGTTTAATGGCGGAGGAAGAATTCCATCAACACAGGATAATCCGATTGAATACAGACTAGCGGACGAATTTCCCGCATACAATATCTTTAACGCACAGATTACAAAGTATTTCAAAAAGTGGGAGATGTATTTTGGTTCTGAAAACCTATTCAATTTCACTCAGGAGAATCCAATTATATCAGCTTCAAATCCATATTCCGACTTTTTTGATTCATCACTAATTTGGGGCCCAATTCATGGTCGTAAATTTTTTCTGGGAATAAGATTTGCAATAAAACAAAAAGAAAAATAAGTTTAATTTAAATTCATAGTATTATGAAAAAAACAGTTTTAATTTTATTAGTATTACTAATATCAGGTTTAACAGGTGCTTATAGCCAGGAAGAGACAAGCACAAAAGAATTAAAGAAAAATGATAAACTTTCAGAAGTTAGCTTATCATGTAAAATGGACTGCATGAACTGTGCTAATGAAGTAAAAAAGCAATTAGCATTTACCAAAGGTGTAAAGTATGTTGAAGCAGATTACGAAAAAGATGTTGTGATTGTAAAATACAGGAATGATAAAACTGATAATGAAAAAATCATTTCATCTTTAGCAGAAATTGATTATCCTGCTACAGTAAAGCCTTGTTGCCCTAGCGCTAAAAAAGGATGTAAATCACAAAGCAATGAAAAGACAGGTTGTGCTGGTGAGACTGCAAAGACAGGTTGTGCTGATAAGACTGCGAAAGCAGGTTGTGCTGGTGAGACTGCAAAGACAGGTTGTGCGGGTTCCAAATCTACTCCTTGTAATCACAAATCAGAATAAAAAGAATTAAAAAAGCTGAACAAAAGTTCAGCTTTTTTTACACCTCCCGACACATTTTTTATATATTCTGATGGCATAACACCAATCTCACTTTTAAATACTATAAAAAAAGTACTATAAAAACTAAATCCTGATTTTAAGGCAATGTTTTCAAGATTAAAATCATTCTTCAAATTTGATTTAATTACATCTATTGCTTCTGAAATTCTATATTTATTAATGAGCCCAAGCCTTAAAAAAATTATTGAATCATAATTTTCTTAACCACTGTTTGCTTTTCATCCTGAATTCTCATGAAATAAACCCCTTTTGCAAACGACATTACATTCAATAATATTTCCTGCTGATTATTGAATTTCTGTATAAGCATAACTTGTCCATTAATACCAATAACAGTAATAATACATTCAGACGAAGAATCGCTATTACTGCTTACAAAAATATAATTAAGCGCAGGGTTTGGGAAAACTGTATACTCATCATCAAGATTCTCATCTATAGAAGTAGGATCACCAATATTTACATCTTTTAACTTTAACAAGAACAAAGACTTCGTGGTATTATAAACAACAGGATTACGATATCCACAAGCTAATATCTTATAATCAGGCAATAATTCCATATCAAGAAAACAAGCCAAAGAACCAATGGTTGAATGGAGTCCGTAATCGAACTTCATAAAACCGACTTCATTAAAACTGACATCTAAAATCCCATTTTCATCTAAAAGAGCTATAAACGCTTTCTCATGATAATTACCTTCAATTTTAGTTATAGTTTTACCGCTAATCAACATTTTATCATCGGGTGTAAGCAGCACCTTATGAATAAATGTAGTGCTATCGTTAGGTAAAGTATAAGTTGAAGAACCCTCTGGCAAAATAGATGCATTGCTACCATTGGAATCTAAAATTATAATAAACCCCACGTTTGTTTCGCCATAACCATTGTTAAAATCTGTTATATAAACAGGTTGGCTATGTCCGGCAACAACGACTTTATTGTCGGAACGAATTGCAATAGATGCCGGTTTTTCGTAAGCTGCAGAATTAAAAATTCTTCTACCGTCCGTGCCAAAAGAAGCATCTAGCTCTCCATTTTCATTCAGTTTAATAATGTGTGTATCGCTGAAGTTAAGCTCATCTTCTTGATTATAATTATAATATAACATCAAGCCAAATGTATTCCCCAAATTATCGGTAGTCAGATCCACCAAACTTGCATAGGTAGCCGTATCAGCATACACGCCATTAGTACCGAAAGAATTATCCGTTGTTCCGTTCTGATTAAGTCTTGCAATAAAAGGTTTTCCTGAGATACCCCTACCGCCAATTAAAAACTTATCATCAGGCGTAATTAATACTCTCTCGGGTTTAGCAAAAAGGCCGGAATCACCAAAAACATCACTCGACAATAACTTTCCGTCAACTCCAAAAGTACTGTCGATAGCGCCATCAGTTTTCATACGCATCATAATAAACTGAGGGGCACCGCAAACACCTCCGGTACAGTATTCAGTTTCACCAACAACTACAATTTTTCCATCTTCCTGTACTTTTACATCTTTATTTCTAGATGCATCTCCGGCATATATTTTTGAAACACCATTATCACCAAAACTAATATCCGGAGTTCCATCCTGATTATAACGATACGTATAAAACCACCAGTCTGTGCCACCATTTGGGTTATATTTATCAATGGCAACAAGTATTTTGCCATCATTTTGAACTGCTATATTATTACCCGTTCCCAAGTTACTTGAACTATTGCCTGTTGCTCCATACGGCACATAACCATCAGTGCCGAATGTGCTATCAACAATTTGAGAATGTAGCGAAGATGCAAAAATAATACATAAGACTAATAATGGTAGTTTTTTTATTTTCATTGGTTTATAGTATTACGGAAAGCCTGCATTTAGGATTTTCGAATTATTAAATTAGCTTATTTTGATATGTGTTTAATTTTAAGAGCAAATCTACACATTAAATTTTAAAGATTTTACATAAGCTGAACTCATGTTCAGCTTTTATTTACGCCTCTAGATACATTTTTAATATATTCTGATGGCGTAACACCAATCTCACCTTTGAATACTCTAAGAAAAGTACTGTAAGAACTAAAGCCTGAGTTTGAAGCAATATTTTCAAGATCAAAATCAAGATTATTTATCAAATTTGACTCAATAACTTCAATTGCTTCTACTATTCGATATCTATTAATAAGTCCCCTAAAATTAGTATCGAAATTTTGCCGTATCGACTCTGACATATAGGTTCTATTCGTATGAAAATGATAGCAAAGATTAAAAACTGAAATATCTTGTCTTTTATAAGTTTTTGAGTTTAACAAATATTGTATAATCTCATCTTTCCCAATCCTAATTTCAGTTTTAAATTCTTCAACTTTCTCAACATCAACAATATTATATACCTCTTTTTGCCTAAATCCATTAAGCCCCAGATACCAGAAAAATAGAGCAAACATTAAATAAGACGATATTATTAACCAAACATGAGTCTCAACCTCATCGTTTTTTAGAAGGTGAATAACAGCAACAAAGACAAACATAAAAAGAAATATACAGCCAAGTCCCTTTAACCATTTTAATTCATTTAAATCATTTTCTGAAAAGAGTTCTTTTACCTTTAGATAGTGTTTCCTAAGAGTCCAAACCGAAGCTAAAACATAAAACAATGTAGTGACTACAAACATTAGTTTACCAGCATCGTATATAACTTTCCCAAGCGTAAAATATTCACCAATAACAATATCTTTCTTATCTAATAAGTGTTTGACAAAATCAATTTCATTATCAGCCCCAATAAGCACTTTTTGAAGCACTATAAAGCAAATAAAAAACATAATTGATAAAACAAAATGTCGCATTATCTTCAAACTTAAAATCCGTTTTTCAGAAGTCAAAGAAAGCACATACAAGTAAAAAAGTGGAAAAAGAGTCAATACTGCTGCTACCTGAAATGGAAATAAAAATGCATAAGCGTCAATTATTCCTTCAAATTTAAAATAAGTCATTAAATAAGTAAATGAAGCGAATAGCATTAAAAATGATAAAAACACTTTTGACCTCTCTTTTTTTATTCCTACAAATAAGAAAGTTAAACCCCATACAAAAGGAAATATGAAGGCTAGAATCAATGATATTGTCTTTAAGTCTTGTAACACAATTTTCAAAAATACAATTATTTTTTTAATTAAAGAAAAGAAACGGAGTAAAATCTCTGAATATCAGAACATTATAAAGTTTTGTGAAAATGAAAGTATATATATCAGTATTTTTAACTTTTTAAAACATTTATACCGTATTTTTGATAATAGAATGAAAAGTTTAATATTTAAACCTATTCTCAATCTTGAAAAAGAAGAAGATTCTATGATTTCTGCCCCCTGTTAGAAATCATTTTCTATCAATCAAAAAAAAAGTTGCTTTCCCATAAAGCAGCTTTTTCTTTTATTATGCTTAATCAATGAGCTTCAAGCCAATTGTTTCCAATGCCACTTTCAACCTCAAGTGGAACACTCAATTTAACAACACCTGTCATTTCTTGAAGCACAATTTCTTTTAACATCTCTATTTCAGCTTTTAACACATCAAAATTAAGTTCATCATGTACCTGTAAAATCATTTTTGACTCTAACTTTTCTGTATTAAATCTTTTAAGAACATTTACCATTGCAAGTTTTATAATATCTGCTGCAGATCCTTGGATTGGTGCATTTATTGCATTTCTTTCGGCGAAACCTCTTACAACCGCGTTGCGGCTATTAATATCAGGAAGGTATCTCCTTCTACCAAAAATGGTTTCAACATATTCTTTTTCGCGAGCAATCTGAATACACTTATCCATAAATATTTTTACACCAGGAAATGTTGCAAAATAATTATCAATTAACTCTTTTGCTTCCGACCTCGAAATGTTTAATCTCTGACTTAATCCAAAGGCCGAAATACCGTAAATTATTCCAAAATTTGCAGTTTTAGCTTTTGCTCTCATTTCTCTAGTAACATCCGACTCACTAACTTTAAATATTTTCGCTGCCGTTGCTGTATGAATATCAAGACTGAACTTGTTAAATGCTTCAAGCATATTTTCATCTTGGCTCAAATGCGCCATCAAGCGTAATTCTATTTGAGAGTAGTCGGATGAAAAGAACAAATGATTTTCATCACTAGCAACAAACAACTTTCTTAATTTTCTGCCTCTTTCCTCTCTTATTGGAATATTTTGTAAATTTGGATTGTTTGAACTAAGCCTACCTGTCGAGGTAACTGCTTGATTAAAACTCGTATGAATCCTACCTGTATTGGGATTTACAAGTCTGGGTAAAACATCAACATAAGTATTAATTAGCTTGTTTACCGATCTATATTCAAGTATTTCATTTATTATAGGGTGCTTGTCTGCAATCTTTACTAACTCCTCTTCTCCTGTACTATATTGCTTTGTTTTTGTTTTCTTTGGATTTGAAATCACTTTAAGTTTTTCAAATAAAACAATCCCAAGTTGCTTTGGCGAAGCAATATTAAATTCCTGTCCAGCAAACTCAAAAATACGCTTCTCAATTTGTAAAAGCTCTTGTTTTAATTCTCCAGAATATTCATTTATTGCATTTGAGTCAATACGAACACCTTCGCGCTCCATGTCAACCAACACCTGAACCAATGGCATCTCTATTTCATAAAACAACGACTCCAGGTTTTTCTCTTTTAATTGCTTTTCAAAGAGTGTTTTCAATCTAAAAGTAATATCAGCATCCTCACAAGCATAATCAGACACAATTGATACGTCAATATCTTTCATATTTCTCTGATTCTTACCTTTTGGCCCTATTAATTCTTCTATAGAAACCATTTTATATCCCAAATATTTGGTAGCCAAAAAGTCTAAATTATGTTTCTGCTCTGGCTCAATCAGATAATGTGCTAACATTGTGTCAAAAAGATTAGCGCTAATATTAATATCATAATTCTTCAAAACTGAGATATCATATTTCAGATTCTGACCAATAATTGTTTTGTCTTTGCTTTGAAAAATACAATTAAACTTTTCTAAAACCATTTTTGTGTCATCAATCCCTGATGGCATCAACACATAATATGCTTCTCTCTCTTTTACACTTATAGCTATGCCAATGATTTCAGAAATCATTGTATCTAATCCTGTTGTCTCAGTATCAAAACATATTTCGGTCTCTGATCTCAATTTTTTTATAAGTTGATCTATTTCGAAACTTGTTTCAATAAGATGATAGCTTACATTTTCTTTGTTTTTTTCAAAACTTAACCTTGAATCCTGAGCAACTTCCTGTACACCACCACCAAACAAATCAAATTCTAATTGTCCCTGAGTTTCTGCTTTTTGTTTTGCACCATCTTTAACAATATCTTGTTTTGTGATATTATAATTTCCAAATACTCTTGCCTTTAAATTATTAAACTCCAGTTCATCAAAAATAGCATTCAGCTTTTCATAATCAGGTTTTTCTATTTCAAGATGCTGAAGTTCTGTGTCAACCGGAACATCAAGCCTTATTGTAACAAGCTCCCGTGATAAATAAAGCTGTTCTTTATTATTTGCTATATTCTCTTTTTGTTTTCCGACTAGCTTATCTATGTTTAAATAAATATTGTCAATACTTCCAAAAACAGATATTAACTTAGCGGCTGTTTTCTCTCCAACGCCAGGAACTCCGGGGACATTATCAGAAGCATCACCCCACAACGCAAGAATATCAATTACTTTGATTGGGCTATCGATTCCAAACTTTTCATTAATCTCTTTTATACCAAGTATTTCTGCAGCATTACCAGAACGAGCAGGTTTATACATAAATATATTTTCATCAACCAGTTGCGCATAATCCTTATCAGGAGTCATCATAAAAACTTCTGATTCACTACTTCCAAAACGCTTTGCAAGTGTCCCAACAACATCGTCAGCTTCAAAACCAGCCACTTGAATCACAGGAATATTATAAGCTTCGAGTATTGTTTTAATATAAGGGACTGAAAGTTTGATGTCCTCTGGGGTGGCATCACGGTTAGCTTTATATTGATCATACATCTCATGTCTGAAATTTGGACCAGCTGGATCAAAAGCAACACCAATATGAGTAGGTACTTCCTTTTTTAAAATTTCTTCAAGTGTATTAATAAACCCAAATATTGCAGATGTATTAAATCCTTTAGAATTTACGCGTGGATTTTTAATAAACGCATAATAAGCCCTAAAAATCAAAGCATAAGCATCAAGTATAAATACTTTATTCTTCATAATTGCAAGTTTTGCTCAAAGTTAAAAAATATTTTGTCATCAAAGAACCTGAAAACTTATTGCAGGTACTTTATTTCATATGTTGTTTCTAAACAAGAGAAGAAAATCCATAGTTTCATGTAAATATAGCCACTAAATTATTGTTGTAATCAAAACATTAAGACATATTTTCCAGTAAACACCTACATTACAGAGAGTTGCAATGTGACATATTTGTTGTAAAAATGTTGAAAAATATAATCAAATTCATTAGGTCTTGATTTATTAAAATACATAGTTTTGCAGAAATAGTTATAGGGTTCTACTATTGGCAGATATTAATTTACAAAGAATCCTTATTAAATAAAAACAATCAAATGCAGAGAGAAATCACAATGTTGAAAACTTCAATTATTATTGCATGTTTATTTGCAATATCACTAACAACAACAGCACAAATTAAAATCAAACCGGCCATTCTCGATGTTGGCAGTGCTTACGACAAAGAATTTGTATTAGTTATTAAACCAATTGAAGCAAGAGAAAAACCAGAAAGAGTAATACTATCAAACTTCAAAGCTGATACTGTTCCATTTGACCCCAATAAGATGGATACTTATCCAAAGTGGAGATTCTCAAATTTTACATTATACAATCAAGATGGAACATCAACACGTTATATTTCATTATACTGTGTTACAACACAAAAATACTTGAAATACAGATCCGCATTTGGTGCTGAAATGATAGATCAAGACGCATATGACAAGATCATGAAAAAGGATGAACAAAATAAGCTTGTAAATTCAACTGAGGACCTCATGCAACTTCATTTCAAACCTCTTGTAGAAGGCGAATATATTCAACTGGGAATATACAACAAAGAAGGAAAAAATCTAGTTGTAACACAAATGGACTGGGTTACAAGATTTTTCAAATTAGTTCTTTGCGAATATTAAAAGTGTTAATAGAAAAAAGTTTGAGAATTTCTCTTTAGCTAATAATAATTATAATAAAATATATAAACAAATGAAAAATATAACTAGAACAATAAGTACTATATTAATATTTTTTGTGTTTGTAACAGCAAATGCACAGAAAATAGATTCCTATGTATTAATAATGTCTCCTGTTTATTTAAGTGAAGGCAGTCCGATTTATGTAAAACCATTAGTAAATTTGACAGACAGCACAAATGATACTTTTGGCAAAGAATATGCAAACAGTTTTAAAAATGCATTCAACAATCCTAGCATTGGAAAAAAATCCGGAATAAAAATGTTTAATCCGTGGTACACTACTAAAATATACGATTTAACAGAAAATGAATCAGAAGCAAAATATATTATCTGTGGAGAGTATTCATCAAGTTCTAATTCTTCTCTAACAGCAACAGAGCACAAAACAGCAGAGACATCAGCATCGAACGATCCAAAAATTCCTTTTGTGTTTTATGAATACACATCAACCACATCTGGCAGCGTAAACGGAAAACTCACAGTTTACCAAAGCAGTAACAATCAAATAGTTAAAGAATATCCTTTTGAAAAAAACAATTCTGACTCAAAATCTCAGTATCTAAAATCAGTAAAAACTACTTCTACGTCCTCATTATTAGACAAATCAGAAGAACAAGCGATAGACCAAAATATACTGGCTTTTAGTCCTTACTTTACCGTCCATACTTTTAAATTTGAAAACATCAAAAGTGATGACAAAGATTACAACAAAGAACTGCGTAAACAAAGAAAAGACTTAGATGATTATGCAGATGCAGGACAGCTTGAAAAATTAGCTTTCGCTTATATTGATATGCTAACTAAAGACATTAAAAATCCTGAAGATTTACACTATAATCTTGGAATGTGCTACGAAATGCTTGGTAATTTTACAAAAGCAAAGGAATATTATGATAAATCAGACGAAAGCGACGCTATTAACAGAATAAACATTCTTGTCCAATATAGAGACATATACGAAACACTAGTGTCATGTCAAATATATTATGACGTATAAATAAATATTGT
>CAZUQY010000017.1:0-18181 GCA_964622935.1 uncultured Bacteroidales bacterium
CAAACAAATCGTTTTCAATCATAAATGTATGAACAATACCATTGTTACTTCCGTTAACTTCTTCAACAGGAACATTAGCTCCAAGTTCATCTGACCATGTGTAATTAACAATTTGTGTGATTTCGTCTTTTATGTCACTTTGGAATAATTCGCGTACTAATGCGTCATTATATCTGTCAGAAATACTAGCTGTTGAATTTTCATATTGGAAAACTTGATATCCTTGTATTCTGTAATATTCATCACAAGGGTCAATATCTGCAGAACAAACAATAGAAGGATCTTTTTCTACATACTCTTCAAGATAGTTATTGCTACCTGATTTATTATAAATATGGAAAATAAATCTTTTATCCATTTCAATGATATTAAGTTCTGGAGCATCTGGTCCGTCTAATACGCGGAAACAGTTTTCGAATAAAATTTGTGCTTTATCATCAGCACGTCTTACAGACTCAACAGATGCCCATGGGCCTCCCGAAGGAGCACGTGCGTAAACAGCACCAATTGTGATATCGTTTACAGCACCTGGGTATAATGTAAATGGACCAGCAGATTGAACAAATCTTCTATCTCCTGCAGGGTTATCTTCTGTTTCTTCAGACCACTCTGCTTCAAGTATTCCTCCTTGTCCCCAACCACAAATGTCTGTTGTTGGATTACCGGGGAACATAAAGTCTGTTGGAACATCAGTATCTGCTCCACCTGAATAGTGACCTGTACCACCATAGCAAAGTGGAGTATTGTCAAGCCAAAATCCGGTTAAGTAATTATAGTGTTGAATTGCAGTGACAGGGTCAAGTGTATTAGCATTAGCACCTGTACCTGAGTTATTGAAATATAAAAATCTTCTCATACCCCAACGTTCATTATCAACTGTACCATCTTCATAGTTAAGGCCGTTGATGTTACCATTAAGAATATCACCAAGTTCACAATGTAAAATTTTTACTCCATTTTCAATTACATAACTTGTTGAGTTATCTAAACCATCTATATCTTGGTAAGGACCTTCGAAGAAGTCAATACCAATAGCCGGTGGTTGTTCTCCATATCCAGGGCTGTCAGAATTAGCTTCGTCATTATCATCACCATTATACATATAACCTAAACCACGTTGAACATCACAACCAGTATAGTCATCTGTTGCATTACCAAGATCGGCATCTGTCCAAACACCAAAGTAAGTGTCGTATAGTGTATAAGTTGATCTGTTAATAATGTTATAATTATAGAATGTCATATCGTTAAGCTCATCGTTTGTTGTAAAAGCAAATGCCTGAGCTCTAATTTCCATACCAATTGATGCACCACCTGTTTCAGTGTGGATATTTCCTTTATCATTATAAACCCACCAAAGTGTTTCGTCACCAAAAAGTTTAGGGTCTCTTGTGCGAGGCCTCTCACAATCAGCGTCATCAGTAATGCCTTCGTTTGCAAATTCATAATATGGGAAATCACCATTTAGTGGATTGTAGTAATCATCACCATCAACATCATAAAAAGGAGCAAGATAATAGTCATAACCTCCTGGAGGGCCATGAGCTGGCCAGTTAGTAATTATGTCAGGAATTGTATATCCTGGAAATAACTCAGTAGTAGGAGATGCTGGGTCTTGTGAACTAGCAAACCATTCTCTAAATTCCTTTACCATATCTTTTGTGATAAAGAAATGCTTATCATATTCACGACATACATCCTGAGTAACTGTTGCAATTGATGAACCTGAGATAATTAGTGGACCAGGCCAGTAATCGATACCTCTTTGACGGAATTTCTGTGCAGCAATCTTTAGCTGGTTATTAGCATCTTTACCACCAATCCATATAGACCCTGCATAAAGAGCACTAGTGTTTCCATCAGCTGGAACAATGTAATACGCTTTATCTTGTAAATCCCACCACATGTCTCCACCTGTTAGAATTAATGCGCGAACATTATTAACGCTTAATTCAGTAGACGTTTGTCCAGGTTCACAACTTTCGGTTGCACGAAGTGTTGGAATTGGATCTCCTTGAGCTCCCTGCCATTTGTCAGCCAACAGGTAATTCGAAATAACACTCAAGACCACAATAAATAATATTCTCTTTAGGCTTTTCATATTTCGTCTTTTATATAATTCTTTAATTCTGTTCTTTTAATTAAAAACTAAACTGTACACCCAATTTTATTGTTCTTGGTAAACTATAATTGTATGGTGAGTTTATGTACATTGCATAATAATTTCTGTATGACTCTTCGTCATTCTGAGTTGCAATTGTTGTTTGATAATCTGCAAAATTGAGGAATCCATCATCTTCTGGATTACCTGTATAATCATATACTCCAATTACGTTTTTAGTGTTAAGAAGATTTGATATTTCTAGATATATATTAAGGTATCCGTATTTTTCTTTTGAACCATCTTCTTTCTTTTCGGCCAGTTTAACTTTAATATCGCGGTCTAAGCGCATGTTAATAGTTGTTCTCCATGGTTTACGTGAACCGTTTAGTGAACCTACTACGGTACCTGCATTTGGTTTATTACGTTTTGTGTAAGGAGAACCAGAACCTGCATTGATAACAAAGTTTACACCAGTGTTTGCTAATATGCTTTTGCCACCAAGTTTTGGTCCGTTATAAGGAGTTCCTGATACTTTTCCACCATAACGATAGTCAACTGTGACAGCAAAGTTATTTCTCTGGTCAAAATCTAGTGGAATAGTTGTTCTTAAGTTTGGTTTATCTGATTTTACAATTGCAGCACCTGACTCAAAGCTTGAACCAGTACCATTTGCAAACTGTAAAGTATAAGAAGCTCTCATAGTAACATTACCTGTTCTTCTTAAATCATAAGTTGCACCAAAACCTTTAACTGTACCAAAGTCAATATTACCATAAGTGTAATAGTCAACAGGATAAGCACCATTTACAGCAATTGCCTGTTGCATGTCACGCATTTCACGATAGAATGCAGAAAGTTTAAGAGCTGATGTATTTCCTAATTTCTGTTGGAAACCCAATTCGTAATCGATTGTTTTTTCAGTTTGTAGATTAGGATTGTTTATAAGATTATTATTGTTTTGACGAATAAATAAATAGTCTAGTGGATTTAAACGTGCTGCGTATGATGGTCTTTTTGAAAGAATATCATAGTGAGCAAAGAATAAAGCTTCGTCTGAAATTGGGAATGAGAAAGAAATACGAGGCATTACAATAATCTGTGGTTTGTAGTCTTCAAATGCACTGCTGTTTAATTCTTCTTCAGAATCAATTAGATAAGGTGCAATACCATTTGGACTTGCAATCAAGTTAGCATTCTCTATTTCAGTACCAGTTGCGTCATACCATACAGAACCTACACGATAACCGTTTATTGAGCTAGGTGTTGAAAGATCATTTACATAAACTACTGCTTCATCAGGAATGTTTGCTGGATGATCAGTTGTTGTAATAATTCCTCTTTCGTCGACATCACCAACAGTGTATGCATCGTGTAAAGTATACGAATCTTTTAGTACCATTTGGTTAGCATCGTATCTGTCAACACGTACACCTATATTAAATATAAGGTCTTTGAAAGCAAATTTGTCTTGAATATAACCTGCAATATAGTTAGGCTCAAAAGGAGCAATTGGTCTTTCGAGATATCCTTCATCATTTGTCTTATTAAAGAAATCATCAAAAGTTGGTTTGTAATTTAATTTGTCACCTGTATAATCATAACCATAATAAGAAACGTAGCTACTTCCCTGATTAAAAAGTTCATCAGCACTAAACCAGCTTAAATCAAATGATTCAGGACCATATGAATCAACATCAATCCATTCAAGTCCGTCAACATCAAGACCTAAAGATTCTCTGAGTTTGATGTCAAATCTTGATTGTGATGAAGCGTCATAAAGTCTTGGATAATCTATTGTGTCAAGGAAAATTCCGTTTTCGTCTCTATATTCTATTGGGTTATTAAGGTCTCTTTCAAGGATATGATAGTTAGTTAGACTTCGTGCAAGCGTCCATAGTCCAAAAGGTCCGACAGCAAAATAAGAGTCACTTCTTTGTTCAAATTCGAAACCAAGACTAATTTCATGATTTTTAATGTCAGCAGAACCAGAAGCTGATACTCTAAATTGTGTTGCATCGCTTATAGCATAAGTTGTATAAGGATTACCTGGGCTATTCCAAAGACCGTAAGCTGAAGGTGCGCTCATACCATTTAATAAACCACCATTTTGCATTACTGAGTTAACATCTTTATAATAATAGTCTTCGAAATAATCAAAATATTGTTCAGTATATCTTGACAAATCTGGGTTTGATGTTCCAGCTTCGTAATCTTCGATACGGTAGAACCATGTTTCTTGAATAAAACCGCTTAACCCGCTTGAAGTATCAACTCCTAAAGAATAATACTTTTCAGGTGTTGTAGTAAAGTCTCCAACATAACCATATTCGAAAAAGTTGTTATTAAAGTCTTTATTGTAATATTTAGAATAAGTTTTTGAATAGTCAACCTGAATGGTATAATAAGGGTTTTTAATAACTGCCTCTTTTTCCCTTTCAGAGTTATCTCTGAATTTTTGAGTTAATCTACCATAGATTCTCCAGTTATTATAGTTTTGATATCCGTTGTTTTCAGAGTTGAATAACTGGTTTGTATAACTATAAACTCTTCGATCTCTATAGTCGATTGTTCCACCAAATGTAAGGTTAAGGTCTCTGATTGGAGAGATGTCAATCTTACCTGCGATGTTAAAGCTTTTGCTTTCAGCATTTTCTCTTGTTGTATAATTTTGAAAAGCATCGTCTTTCAGATAGTCAGTATTTTGATAAATAATTGCACCTTCGTTTGTTTGGACGAGTTGAAGAGGATTTTCTTTGATGCTATTAACAACATCTTCATTTGCTCTCCATTCTCCAACAGATGATGGGCCAGGATCTTTCACGAGATTTCCTTCAGCAGAAAGAAGAAATCCGGCAATAGTCCTTCTTCTATTTGAGCCACTTTCTTCAACAGTCCAAATTGGACCTGAAAGCATAATACCACCTAAGTTATATCCATAAGGATCAAGGAATTGAGATGTAACGAATTCTGCGCCTCCAAAATACTGAGAAGTTGGACCTTTAGTTGTAAGACTGATAATACCACCAGTTGCGTCACCATATTGTGCAGGTAAACCACCAGTAATGACCTGAACCTGCTCAATCGCAGATTTTGGCACAGATGATGATCCTCGAACCTTAACACCGTCTACATAGTAAACTGTACCTTCAGAACGTGCACCTCTGATACTTCCTACCTCCCCATTTTCGGAATAAACACCTCCAACAGTGGTAGCAACAGCGGCAGCAGAACGACCAGGCATTTTAGCAATGTCAGCGGAAGTTACAGTACCCCCAGACTGGGTCTGGTCTTTTGCAATCAAAGGAACTTTGTACTCTTTAATTTCAACCTCGGCAAGCATTTCAGCTGACGGATTCAATTCAAAATTTTGGAAAGTAATGCTTCCAGCAGGAATTTGCACATTATTATACTTTAATGTGGCATATCCTACATAGGATGATGATACTGTGTACTTCCCAGCAGGTATCGGTTTGATACTGTACTTGCCGTCAAAGTCGGTCATCCCCCCTGTAACAATGTTTCCATTCTGTTCAATCGTCACGTTCGCAAACGGGATTGGCTCTCCGGTTGATGCATCTGATATGGTTCCACTTAAAGTACCTTGTGCTAACAACCCCGCACTTGTAGTAGCAAGTGCCATAATAATTATTAGTAATTTTCGTAACATATATAGAGTTTTACTTTATAACAATGACTTAACCCAATTAAGAAAGGCGTAAATATACGACACAATTAATTATTGACCAAATGATTTGAAGTTAAAAATTAACTTTTTTTTAAATAATATACCTAACTTATTTAAAATTAGATAAATGCCAAAATTGCTTAATTAATGAGAATTGTTCTTTGATTCTTTTTTTGATTTTTTCATTCTCCTCCACGTCCTTTTTCCATCAAATAAATCTTTACCACCACCGTTAATCTTTTTGTTGTGTTTTTTCACAGCTTTTTTATGTAAACGTCTTTCTTTCCTTTTTGCTTTTTTTGCTTTTTTTATTGTAGTATTTTCAATTTTCATGACAACACGTTCTTCTCGTGTTGGCTTAATTTTCTTTAAGCGTTGTGTTTTCATGTATTTTTCATTGTCAATACTTCGATTCGATTGCGAAAACATTGAAACAGGCAATAAAATCAACAATGCAAATGTTATTACTTGGAATATTTTCTTTAATTTTGTCATCACTACAAAAACATGAAAATGAAAAATATTTTATCAAAGATAGTATTAATTTTAATATGTTCGACTGTTTTTACAATATTACCATCTTGCGATAGGGAAGACCGCATACCGTATGTTTATGTTAATTTTGTAGTTTATCCAGATTTGCCTCAGTATATGAGTATTAAGACTCCTGGAAATTTATTATACCTTACAGGAGGAGTAAAAGGCATAATTTTGTATTGTCAGTTTACTGATAAGTACTTGGCTTTCGAACGGAATTGCCCAAATGACCCATATGAAGCAAATTCTATTTTGGATGTTGACTCTACAGGCTTGTTTTTAGTTTGTAGAAATTGTGGTTCAAAGTTTTCAATTTATGATGGTTCTATTGTGGATAGTCCTTCAAAATATCCGATTTTACAATATGCAACTTATTTAGAAGGGAATGCAATTTATATCTATAATTAAGCCCGCATTAGGCATTAGAAAATCTATTCCGTGTTAAAACCTCTTTGAAATCAACCATTTCATTACATTTTGTTTAATAACCATATCTTCTGGTATGCTTATCTCACAAAAAGTCTGATTTCTGTGGGGTTTTAACACTCATGACGAAGTTCTAATACATAATGCGGGTTAATACTAAAAAAAAAGGTCAGAATTTCTTCCGACCATTTTTTTTAGTATTATATTATTCCTAATATCTGTAATGTTCTGGTTTGTATGGTCCTTCAATTGGAACACCAAGATATTTAGATTGTTCTTTTGTCATTGTAGTTAGTTTTACACCTATTTGCTCTAGATGTAATCTTGCAACTTCCTCGTCTAATTGCTTAGATAGTCTGTAAACACCAACTTCATAATCATTTTTCCAAAGGTCTAATTGAGCCAGTGTCTGATTTGAAAATGAGTTACTCATTACAAAAGATGGATGTCCTGTAGCACAACCTAAGTTTACAAGACGACCTTCAGCTAACATATAAATTGAATTTCCTTTTTCAAAAGTATATTTGTCAACCTGTGGTTTAATTGTAATTTTCTTAACCTTAGGATCGCTGTCCAAAGCATCTACTTGAATTTCGTTATCAAAGTGACCAATATTACAAACAATTGATTGATCTTTCATATTTTTCATATGTTCAGCAGTAATAACATCTTTATTACCCGTTGTGGTTACATAAATATTACCTTCTGAAAGGACATCTTCGAGTCTTGCAACTTCAAAACCTTCCATTGAAGCCTGAAGAGCACATATTGGGTCAATTTCAGTAACGATAATTCTCGCGCCGTAGCCTTTCATTGATTTTGCAGAACCTTTTCCAACATCCCCATATCCAAGAACAACAACAACTTTACCTGCAATCATTACATCAGTAGCACGTTTGATACCATCAGCAAGTGATTCGCGGCAACCATAAAGGTTATCAAATTTAGATTTTGTTACTGAGTCATTTACGTTAATAGCAGGAATTAATAATTCGCCATTTTCCATCATTTGATATAGACGGTGTACACCTGTAGTTGTTTCTTCAGAAACTCCTTTAAGTTCCTTAAGAGTGCGAGTCCATTTTTGATTGTCAACTTTCTGTACTGCTTTTAATTCTTCAAGGATTACTCTTTCTTCGTTATTTGCTGGTTTAGCATCTAACATAGATGGGGTTTTTTCTGCGAAATATCCTTTGTGGCAAAGTAAACTTGCATCACCACCATCATCAACAATAAGATTTGGACCTTGATTATTAGGAAATGATAATGCTTGTAATGTACACCACCAGTATTCTTCCATAGTTTCGCCTTTCCATGCAAATACAGGAACACCTGTAGCAGCAATAGCAGCAGCAGCATGATCTTGAGTTGAAAAAATATTACAACTAGCCCATCTAACATCTGCTCCTAGCTCAATTAAAGTTTCAATTAAAACTGCAGTTTGGATTGTCATGTGAAGAGAACCTGTAATTCTTGAACCTTTCAGCGGCTTTTCTGCTGAGTACTTTCTTCTTATACTCATTAAACCTGGCATTTCTTTCTCTGCAACTTCTATTTCTTTGCGACCCCACTCAGCAAGACTCATGTCTGCAACTTTGTAAGGTAAAGTGCTAATTAATTCTTCCATTTATATTTTATTGTTTAGTTTATATTCTGTGCAAAAATAGTTAGTTTTAATGAAATAGCAAAAAATCATTGAAAGAACGAAATAGTTTCTTTTCTGTCCTTTCTAAGTTGCACTATTAAATCATCAATTCCGGGGAATTTTATTTCATCTCTTATTCTTTTTCTAAATCTTATTGTAATAGTCTTGTCATATAAATTTTCATTAAATTTTGGAATGTGAAATTCTATGCTGCGAAGATTTCCGTCAAAGCTTGGTCTTATTCCAATATTTAGCATCGCCGGCAACCATTCTTCTTTATGTTTGACTTCTGCAATGTAAACACCATTTGCAGGTATAAGTTTTAAATCGTTAATTTCTCCAATATTTGCTGTGGGGAAGCCTAATTTTCTTCCAATTTGGTATCCGCTAATTACTTTGCCAGTTAAATAGTAACTGTAGCCTAATAGCTCTTCAGAATCTTCTACATTCCCTTTTTTTAGTAATTCTCTAATAGAAGAAGAGTTTACATCATGTCCGTTAATTAGTATCTTTTTGGTTTTTGTGACAGGGACAGTCAAATTAGTAAAATCAGTTGCATCGTTTTTTGTGCCAAACGAATTGTTATAGCCCATGATAAGTTCTGAGATTTTTAGCTTTTTAATCAAAAATCCATTAGTAAAAACCTCTTGGCTCATTTGGGCAAGCTCTTGATTGAAGTTTAGAATCAATACGTTTTTTATTCCAATTTCCTTGAATAATTCAATTTTTTCCTCGTATGTCGTGAGCAAATCAATAGGTCTGTTAAAAAAAATAGCAGGGTGAGGCCATAAGCTAATTAATAGCTCTTCTACTCCGGATTCGCTGGCTTTCTGTTGCAATTTATTAAAAATAAATTTGTGCCCATTATGAACGCCATCAAAAAATCCAATCGTTGCCACACAATTCTTTGGAATATTTTCGTTTATATTTGTATAAATTTTCAAATCAAAAACTTTTTGCAAAATTATAAAATGAATTTAAAAAACATCAACAAGTTCAGAAGTTTAATAATATTATTGATTCAAGTGTCATTAATAGGTATAACAGTGTCATGTGATAATGGTTCGGATGCTAAAGTAAAAATTTCAGGAACCATTGAGGGTTGGTCTGATAAGCCAATAGTCCTAGAGGTCTTAATGCCAAACAAGGTCGAAGTATTGTTGACAGAGAAAACAGATGAAAAAGGAAATTTTGAATTCGCTTTAGATTCTGCACCAAATGTGTTTTTAAGGTTAAAGCTTAATGAAAACAATTTTGTTTATTTATTTGTTAGGGAAAATCAGGACTTGAGTATTACGGGGGATTTTCCCGGGCTTGCAAAATCATACAACGTCAACGGTTCTGAGGACTGTGCTTTGTTAAAACAGATGAATCAGCGTTTGATTGAAAGCTCTGATAAATTAAATTATCTTAAAGATGAAATTAATCAGGCAGCTTTAAATCCGAATGTTAATACTGATTCGCTTTGGGAGAAAACAAATGAAACTGCTCGTTTATTGTATGATTCCGATAAAGCTTATCTGACAGAGTTTATAAAGACAAATCACAAGTCTCCAGTTATTTATATGGCTCTTTATCAATATATTGGAACTTCGCCAATTTTAATGATTGAAAATGACCCTGAAATTTTTGAATATGTTCTCGCCGAATTAAAAGAGAATAATCCAGACTTACTTCATATTGTACTTTTAGAATCTAACATCAATACTCAAAAATTAAAATTGCAGCAGATAAATCGCGACTATATTAATTTGGCAGTTGGATCCGAGGCAATGGATTTCAGTTTGCCTGATATTAATAGTAATAATATCCAACTATCTGATTTTACAGGACAAAGGATAGTTTTAGGCTTTTGGTCATCTTGGAATAAATTATCTGTAGAAAATCTTAGATATCTAAATGATTTAAAAAAGAGGTATAATCTAACAATAATACTCGTTGCACTTGATACAAATAAGGAGAAATGGAAAAATGCAATATCAAATAATAAAATCGACAATTTTACTAATGTTTGCGATTTTAAATCTTGGGAAAGTCCAATTACTAAAATTTATGGAGTTAATAGTGTTCCATCATATGTTTTAATCAGCCCTGATTCGGAAATCGAATTCTTAACTGATGACATCTTTTTGCTGCAGGATAAAATTAAAGAATTGCAATAAACGTTTTAATCAAATGACAAGAAGTGTTGTATTAATAATTATTTCGGTTTTAAACTTTAGTTTATTGTCAGCACAAGACTATTTTCAACAAAAGGTAAGTCACAAAATTGATGTTAGTTTAGATATAGAAAACAAATTGCTTGTTGGAAATATTCACACAACCTATATTAATAATTCTCCTGACACCTTATCGTTTTTATATTATCATTTATGGCCAAATGCTTATTCGAATAGTGAGTCAAAATTTGCTCAGCAGCAATTGCTTTTGCAGAACTCATCGTTTTATTATTCGGATGAAACTCATCGTGGAAACATAACTTGTTCAAACACACAAATAGATGGAGTCCCTGTGGAGTTTGAGAATGTAAGCCCAAATATTGAAGATGTTAAGATTATTTATTTGCCTCAAGAATTGCTTCCGGGAGATACTTTAGTGTTTGAAACGGACTTTATAGTAAAATTACCTGTTGTTACAAGCAGAATGGGATATAGTGATAATGATTTTTGCATTACTCAGTGGTATCCAAAACCCGCCGTATATGATAATTATGGATGGCATCCAATGTCATACTTGGATATGGGAGAATTCTATTCTGAGTTTGGAGATTTTAAAGTAAATATTACAATTCCTGATAACTATATAGTTGCAGCAACGGGTAGTTTGGTTAGTAAATCTGAATTGCAAAGGCTTGAGGACTATAGTGAGTTATGTGCTAGTTCAAAGTATAAGGAAAATATCAGAGCATTTGGTGATTCAAGTAAAATGAAAACGCTTCATTATCTTTGTAATGGGGTACATGATTTTGCATGGTTTGCTTCTCCTGATTTTGTTGTAGAACGAAAAAGCGAGTTTGTTAATGACGAAAAAGGATTTGTAAGCTGCTGGGTGTTTTATCATAAAGATAATTCAGCATTGTGGGACGGTGCAATTGAGTATGTATCTAGAACAATCAGGTTCATGTCTGATAATGTGGGAGCATATCCATTTAATAATTGTACTGCAGTAGATGCTCCTCTTGGTGTTGGCGGTGGCATGGAATATCCTACAATTACTGTAGTGTCTGCAAGTTCAAAATCTGAACTCGAAAGAGTAGTGGCACACGAAATAATTCATAATTGGTTCTATGGTATTTTAGCTTCAAATGAACGTGCAAATCCATGGATTGACGAAGGATTTACTTCATTTTATGAATCTCAATATATAAATTATTATTATCCCAACTTAGGAATGGTATCAGCATTTTTAGGAAAAAATATTGATATTCATGGCTTGAATCAATTGCCTCCAAGATATACTAGAGGTCTAAGTTGGGAATATTTGATGTCCGAAAACATACAGCAACCGGGTAGTCTTAATTCTGAAGAGATGTCAACGCTTAACTACTTTATTCTTTCTTATCAAAAGCCAGTAATCGCTTTGTATTCGTTGCAAGCTTATCTGGGAAAAGAAGATTTCAAGAGTCTTATGAGGGGATTTTTCAGTACATATCAAAATAAACATATTTATCCGGAAGATTTGAAGAAGTATTTTAGTCAACATTCCTTTAAAAATACTGATTGGGTTTTTGATGATTTTATTGAAACCAATAAAAAGCCGGATTATAAAATCTGTAAATTAAAAAATGATAGCATCATCATTAAAAATAATGGAAAATGTTTATCCCCCTTATTCCTTAGTATTGGAGATTCTATGATTATAGTTGACGGATTTGAAGGCAAAAAGAGCTTTAATGTAAACGGAGAAAAGAGTTTTGTAATTGACCCTGATTTCGTAAGTCTTGATCTTAATCGAAGGAATAACTATTTGCGCAAAGGTTTTTTAAAGTCAAATAGGCCGGTTAAATTTAGTCTTGCAAATTTTGTTGATAATCCTAGCCTTTGTCAAATACCGATTTTGCCTGTTGTGTTGTATAATTATACTGATGGTTTGAGTCCTGGCTTATTGTTATATTCTTCGCCTTTCCTCAAAAAGAAATTTGAATATCAGATAATGCCTGTGTTTGGAACTAAAACGGGTTTGTTAAATGGATTAGCAAATTTTTCGTTTTTTGTTCATCCAAAGGGCAAACATGTTCGGGAGATTGAATTCTATACTTCAGGTCGTCGTTTTGGTATTGACAAGGACACAAAAGACTATTATTATAAACTGGCATCAGGGATAAAATTGGAATTTAAGACAAATCCTCTGTCAAGTTTTGAGTCACGGTTGCTTGTGAGAAATGTATTAGCAAGAGATTATTATACCGGAGATGCTAAGAATTATCAACAACTAAAATATAGTTTTGGTAATCATAGCCCGGTTAATCCATGGTCTGTGGGTTTAGATCTTCAATCTGGACAGGGCTTTGTGAAATTAGCAACAGAATTTTCAAAAAACATAAATTATAATGAAAGAATTGGTTTAAAAATACGCTTATTTGCTGGAAAGTTTTTATATAGTTCCAGTCAATATTATGGGAATTATAATTTCCGACTTTACGGATTAACCGGAAGTCAGGACTATTTCTATGATGAGCTTTTTGTAGGTAGAAATGAAGATATTAGGTATAATCCTGAAAATCTTTGGGCACACCAATTTATGAGATCCGATGGTGGTTTTACAATGTACTCACCATATGGTCAAACAGATGATTGGTTAATGTCATTAAACTTTGATAGTGGAACTCCGTTGGGAATTGTTGATGTTTATTTTAATATAGGTGCATGTCCTAAATTTGGCGAGACAATACCGGATATTTTTTATGAAGGAGGAATTAAACTAAACATATTTAAAGATTTTCTTTGTGTTTACTTTCCTATAACTGGTACAGCAAAAGTTTGGGAAACCAGTAATGATATTTATACAAATAATTATCTGCAAAAAATAAGATTTACATTATCTTTGGACAAAATTAATTTATTGAATTATCGTAATAAACCATATTTGTTATTTTGAGTAGGACAAAAAGATATTACATTTCGGATGCCCATCTTGGTGTTGATTCTGAATTTACTTCAGAGCAGCGCGAAAAGTTAATGGTATTGTGGTTGGATGAAATTAAAGAAGATGCTTTAGAAATTAATCTTGTTGGCGATATCTTTGATTTCTGGTTTGAATATAAGCATGTTGTACCTAGGGGGTTTTATAGTTTGTTGGCAAAACTTAAGGAGTTAAGTGATGATGGGATTAAAATTAGATATTTTACCGGCAATCATGATATGTGGGTGTTTGATTATTTGCCCAAAGCTATTGGGGCAGAATTGATTCGAGGTACAGTTATTGACGAAGTTAATGGGAAAAAGATATATATCGGCCATGGCGACGGGCTTGGTTCTTATGATAAAAGATATAACTTTCTTAAGAAAATATTTTCATCTCCCTTTTTTCAGTTTATGTTTAAGCTGGTTCATCCTGAAATTGCTTTTCGAATTGCATTGGCATGGTCGGCTTCAAGTCGTAAATCACATAAATACCCACAGGCAACTACTTTTGAGGATGAATGGTTAGTCAAATATGCTCGATCTGTCTTAGAAAAGGAGCCTGTAAATTATTTTATTTTTGGACATAGGCATGTTCCTTTTATGACGGACTTAAATGAAAATGCAAGTTTTTTAAATTTGGGTGATTGGTTGATGAATTTTACTTATGCAGAATACGATGGTAAGGAGATGAAACTTCTAAGTTTTAAGGATAGGATAAAATAAAAAAAACTCCTGCTACAATGCAACAGGAGTTTTTTTATATAAATCTTGAATTTTATTCTTTGTCAGCTTTTTTATCAGCAGGCTTTTTAGTGACGGGTTTCTTAGCAGCTGGCTTCTTTTCAGTAGTAGCTTTTGCTTTTGGAGTAGCCTTAGCTTTTGGAGCAGCTTTAGCCTTTGGAGCAGCTTTAGCTTTTACCTCTTTTTTCTCAGTAGCAACTTTTACTTCTTCAACTTTAGTTTCAGCAACTTCTACTTCTACTTTAGCAATAGGTTCTGTTTTTTTAGTTTTTGGAGTTGGTTTTGTTTCAACTACTTTTTCAATTTTTGGTAATATTGAAACGTATGATCTGTTGTCTCTTTTCTTTTGGAATTTCACTTCGCCATCAATTAGTGCAAATAAAGTATGATCTCTACCCATACCTATATTTTCACCTGGATGATGAGTCGTGCCACGTTGACGTACAATAATATTACCTGCAATCGCAGCTTGACCGCCATATATTTTAACTCCTAGTCTTTTGCTTTCGGATTCACGACCATTACGCGAACTACCGGCTCCTTTCTTATGTGCCATTTCTAAAAACTTTTATTATGCGTTGATATCCTGAATTTCAATCTCTGTATATTTCTGACGATGACCGTTCAATGTTTGGTAACCTTTTCTTCTTTTTTTCTTAAAAACAAGAACAGTATCACCTTGAACATGATTTAGCACCTTTGCAGAAACATTAGCTTTTTCAACTATGGGTGTTCCAACAGTAATTTTGTCATTATTGTCAACTAAAAGAACTTTGTCGAATTTAACTTCGCTTCCTTCTTCGTTGTCTAATTTCTGAACAAAAAGCTTGTTTCCTTTTTCAACTTTGAATTGTTGACCTGCTATTTCTACTATTGCGTACATTTTATAATTGTTTATTTATATGTCTTATAATCAAAAAATTTCGGACTGCAAATGTAGAAAACTTATTTTTAATTACAAAAGAAAAATATTTATTTTTTTAAATATATGTCAATTATAATATTTATTCCATTTCTCAGTTATATCTTTGTACAAAATTTAGAATTGAAAAGACTCTTAATCATATTGTTATTTATAGGGATTTTGTTTTCTGCTAAAGCGCAGAAAGACATTCCTCTTAATTTGCCAAAGCTGGATAACCAAACTGCACATTTTGGATATTCTTTAGGTTTGAATACAATGGATTTTGTTATTAGGCCAACAGGTGATCTCTATACTTTATTTGATTCGATTTATGCTGTTGAGGTTGGGAAATACGTTGGATTTAATATTAATATGATTTCAAATCTTCGATTGACAAATTATCTTGATGTCAGGTTTTTGCCAGGTCTTACTTTTGGACAGCGAAATGTGAGTTATAAATATATTAAAGATGGAGAATATCGTCGCCATACTATGATGATTGAGTCAACTTTTCTAGACTTCCCAATTTTGTTAAAATACAGGGCTCACAGAATTAATAACTTCAGACCATATTTAGTTGGAGGAATAAATACTCGAATCGATTTAGCTTCTCAGAAAAAGATAAAACCGGAGGATAGACCAAAAATTAGACTTCGACGTTTCGATGAGTATTATGAACTTGGCGTTGGTGCTGATTTCTTTCTTGAGTATTTTATGTTTGGAATTGAGCTAAAATCCTCTTGGGGAATATTTAATATTATTGCTTATGATGATACTGAGTTCAGTACATATTATGATAGGCTAAATTCTCACATGTTTGTCCTTTCTTTTCATTTCGAAGGAGGAAAGATTGACAAAATAAAATGGTGGAACTAAACCATGATAAAAGAATCAGATTTTGTATTTTTACCTGAACAATTGTTTGATCGTGCATTTGTGCTTAAAACAATTTCAGTTAAACTGGATATTCCAAAAGGCGATATTAAAGATTATAGAATATTGCGAAAGTCAATTGATGCTAGAAAAAACGCTAAATTTAATGTTAGATTACAAGTAATCACTCAAGATAGTGACTTTCCTGTAGAAGTACAGGAGTTTGAGTTTAAAGATGTTTCTAAGGCAAAGTCGGTAATTATTATTGGAGCAGGTCCTGCTGGATATTTTGCTGCTATAACATGCTTAATTAAAGGAATAAAGCCGATTGTTCTTGAACGTGGTAAATCTGTTGATGAGAGGAAGCACGATATTGCAAAACTCAATAAAGAACAAATTTTAAATGAAGAGTCTAATTATGCATTTGGTGAAGGTGGTGCTGGAACTTATTCTGATGGCAAATTGTATACCAGAAGCAAAAAAAGAGGAGATGTTAATGAAGTTTTACAACTACTGAATTTGTTCGGAGCCGATCGAAATGTTCTTGTTGAAGCACATCCACATGTGGGAACGGATAAGTTGCCACAAATAATGAAAAACATTAGGGAGAAAATTATTGAATGTGGTGGGGAGGTTCATTTTGAAACTAAGGTTATTGGAATAAATGTTTCGGATGGTACTGTAAAGTCAGTAATGTGTGAAAGTGGAAAAGAAATTAAATCAGATAATATTATTTTGGCAACAGGCCATTCGGCAAGAGATGTTTATTCTTTTCTTGCTGAGACGGGAATCGTTATGCAGGCAAAAGGCTTTGCAATGGGAGTAAGGGTAGAACATCCTCAAGAGCTGATAGATAGTATTCAATATAGACGTAAAAATCGTGGCGAATTTTTGCCTGCTGCTAGTTATAATCTGGTTAAACAGGTTGATGGTCGTGGCGTTTATTCTTTTTGTATGTGTCCTGGTGGAACAATTGTTTGTGCGTCTTCTGCCCAAGAGCAAATTGTTGTAAATGGAATGTCAAACTCAAGACGAAATTCTCCATTTGCTAATTCTGGAATTGTTGTCGAATTACATCCTGAAGATTATGCTCCTATTACAGGTGATGGCGTTTTTGCCGGCCTAGAATTTCAAAAGCAGCTAGAGCATCTGGCATTTCACAATAGTGCTTCAGGGTTTAGTGCTCCGGCACAACGCCTTACAGATTTCGTTAAAGGCAGAATCTCGAAAGGGCTTCCTGAATCTTCATACTATCCCGGATTAATAAATTCTCCGGTACATTTTTGGTTGCCCGATATTATTAGTAATAAATTGAAACCAGCTTTTGTGGAATTTAATAAGAAAATGCATGGTTTTATTACTGAAGAAGCTGTTGTGGTTGGAGTAGAATCTCGATCAAGCAGTCCTGTGCAGATACTTAGAGATAAATACTCTTTTCAAAGCATAGGAATAACTGGTTTATACCCATGTGGTGAGGGTGCTGGATATTCCGGTGGTATCGTTAGTTCCGCTGTAGATGGTATTCAAATTGTAAATAGGATAGCAGAAAAGCTTTAGGTTTTTATTTTAAAAAGTTCAAATTTTCTAAACTTCCTTCTTTTAGCCAAAAAGTCATAAGCCCACATTCTTTGGCTATTTCAATATTCGAAAGATTGTCATCAATAAAAAGAGTCTCTGAAGCATTTAGAGAGCTATCTTTCAAAACAAATTCATAAATTTCAGGGTTCGGTTTCTTTAAGCCAATTTCATGCGAAAAGTAGGCTTTTTCAACTAAAGCCTCTAATCCGTTAATCTTATGTTTTTGACGAAGTAATTCGGTGTAAAAATTATAATGAATAAGATTGGTGTTGCTTAAAATAAATGTTCGGTATTGATTTCTCAGATTCTGCAGAAGATCAATTCTTATCTGAGTATAGTCCATTATTAACTCATTCCAGCAGTCTCTAATAATTTCGTCAGATAAGTTTGAGGATGTAATTTTTCTGAATTCAGAATAGAATTGTTCTGGACTGATAGCACCAACTTCTAGTTTGTCAAAAATCTCTGATTGGGCAGCAAGAGTATAAAGCTCTTCAAAATTTTCCAATCCTTGCTTTGAAAAAGCTTCTTTCGTTTTTGTAAATACTTTATTCATCCAAATAGA
>CAZUQY010000018.1:0-17841 GCA_964622935.1 uncultured Bacteroidales bacterium
GATATTAAGAATACATTAGTACTCCTAAAAGTTGCATTTACTAATTGAATTTTCAGAGCCTAGTTATAGTTTCTATAAAATCAGAGTAGACGATGAGATAAAAATTTCATTTCCGGAAGTAAAAAGAGATGATATAGTTTTATTTGGTTCGTTTACATCTATAAAATCAGATGTGCGCGACGACCTCGTTATATGTTTAAAAAATGCTAGATCAGCAGGTGCATTGGTTATTTACGATCCTAACTTTAGACCTGTTCATATTAAAATGCGCGATAAAGCGATGGATTATATTCTTGAAAATATTTCGCTTTCAAATATAGTTAAAGGATCTAATGAGGATTTTCAAAATATTTTCGAATCTTCATCTGCTCACTCCACACGCGAAATAATTAAAACCAACGGTTGTAATAATCTTATATACACAGCAAACAAGTATGGGGTGAATTTATTTACAAATGATTTCCACAAAATATTTGATGTGCCTCGTATCGATCCAATCTCAACTGTTGGAGCGGGTGATAACTTTAGTGCAGGTTTAATTTACGCTTTAATAAACGAAAATATTTATGCATCTGATTTAGAAAAGCTGGATCATGATGTTTGGCGCACAATTATTAGAGTTGCAATAGATTTTGCTATCAATGTTTGCCAAAGTTATGATAATTATATCGGGGAAGATTTTGTAATGGATTATGTTAGAAATGGTAGGATAAACGAGTGTTAGTCTGTAGTCTGAATACTGTTTGCCGAATCTCACTTACCAAATTCCATTTATCTCCTTACCGCATTTTGGGCAAACGCCTGTAAAATTTTTGGCATCAGTTTCAAAACCGCTTCGTTCGATGATTATGGCTCCACAATATGGACAGTAAGTATTTGTCTTTTCTGTCCTCAAATTGCCAAGATAAACGTAGTTTATACCTTTACTCTTGGCTATTTCATAGGCTTTGTCTAAAGTCTCGATAGATGTAGATGGGACATCATGCATTTTATACGATGGATGGAATCTGCTAAAATGCAAAGGAACATCCTCAAAGCCGTTATCAACTAGCCATTCGCACATCTCTTTAATTATTTTTAAATCATCGGTGTAACCCGGAATAACAAGGTTTGTAATCTCTAGCCAAATGCCGTTGTCCTTTAGTGTTTTTAATGTGTTAAGAACAGGTTGTAAATGTGCAGTAGTAATTTTACGATAAATTGAGTCATTAAAACATTTTAAGTCGATATTTGCTGCATCTATGTATGGTATTAGCTCTAGCAGCGGTTCTTCATTTATATACCCGTTAGAAACAATAATGTTTTTGAGTCCTTTTTCGTGAGCAAGTTTTGCTGTTTCAAGCATGAATTCGTAAAATATTGTTGGCTCAGTGTAGGTGTATGATATAGAATTGCATCCGTTTTCAATTGCTGAATTTACAATTTGTTCAGGACTAGCTTCAGTAAATTCGAGTTCGTTAGGTGATTTTTGTGAAATTCCAGAGTTTTGACAATTTTTGCAATGTAGATTACATCCAGCAGTACCAATCGAAAAGGTTTGACTGCCGGGTTTAAAATGATATAGTGGTTTCTTTTCAATAGGATCGATATGTATTGCAACAATTTTGCCATAGGAGAGGGAAACCAGTTCGCCGTTTTCATTTTGTCGTGCATTACATAAGCCTGTTTGTCCGTCTGAAAGCTCGCACTCATGAGGACAAAGTTTACAGATCACTTTTTTGTTTTCGAGTTTTTCGTAGTACTTAGTTTTTTTTTTTTTTTTTTTTCCAAAGTCCTCTTCAGAAAAAACTATTGCTTCGTAAGTATAAATATCTGCATCTTTCCAGCCATCGTAACTTAGACCTGCTTTGTCGCGTGCGCAATGACCAAGAAACTCTTCTAGCGACCATCCTGTTTCGGTAGCAACTTGTGGAAGGAAAGTCCCAGTTTGGTATTCTTTCTTAATATAAATACCATGTCGCCCAAGTTCTATTTTCGAAATACTGTCAATCTTTATCATTGGAGTTAAAACAGATATCTCGAAATCTATTTCATTGAGTTCAGAGATAGTGACTGGCGAAAACCTGTGATCGTTTTGTGATGCTGCAATTGCCATATCGACAACTACTTCGTAGAGTGGAATGTTTGGCTCAAATCTCCCTATACATCCTCGCAAATTATCGTTTTTATGTAAAGTGACAAAAGCACCACAATTAGTTTTTAGATTATTACTAAATTCAAATGAGTTAAGGTCGGGTTTGGTGTTTTTTGTAAGTTTTGTTTCAACAGTAAGACGAGCCAGCTCTAGGAGTTGTTTTTTTTCGTCGTCGCTAAGTTTAAAGCCAGTTTCGCTTGCCGGGCAAACGGAAATAGCCCAGTAACCAACAACCCTGTCATTACTGCCATACTCTGAGTCCCCCGAGTTCTTATATTCAATTTGATGGAATTTGTAATTTTCATTGGTAAGATACATAAGACTTAATACAGCCGACCAGCCACAAATATTAGTTGCTAGGTTTTCAATATCTGAATTTTTGTAAGTGTTTATTATATTAATTAATGAATCTGGATTTCCACTGCATATCGCATCACAAGTGATTTTATCAAGTTGAATGGCGTCAGAATATTTTGGGTAATGAGAAAAATCGCTTGATATGATAAAGAGATTGTCATCATTAAAATAGGGGCTAAGAGCTTCTGCAATTTGTTTTGGAGTGTTTTTGTCATCACTACCAATAACTATTGGCACAATCTGACAATGATTCTGAAGATGAGATTGCAAAAATGGAAGCTGAACTTCTATACTATGTTCGGTTGCGTGAGCAGATGGGTTAAATGTAAAGATGTCATTGTTGTTAATCAGTTCATTGCATAAGTCAATATTGACTTTTACTTCACCTAGCGGGGTTTCGTAATTTCCCAAATTATAAATTGAAGCTCCGTTGAAGTATGTGGTATGACTTGAAGCCAATATAAATACATTTTTATATGCTTTGTCAGGATTGATTTGGCTAAAAGCACTGGCTGCAACTTCTCCACTAAATACATAACCAGCATGTGGCGAAATAATTGCAATCGCATCGCATTGACGCTCTTTTGCCGGAGCAAATAAGTGAATTAAATCATTTGTCAGACTTTCTTTATCTCCTGAATAAAACTTTCCTGAAACTGCCGGCTTTCTGTTTGTCATGGTATCGGATTTTATTTGTTGAGCTATTAAATCAAAGGGTGATAGGCTAAGCATTAGTATTATTAAAAATATGTATTGAACTCTTTTCACTTAGCTTTGGATGTTTGTTGATTTACAAATTTAAGGAAAATGTTCGAATAACTTGAAGAATCAGTTTATTGTTTTTTATATGTTTTAGAATTTGCTTGGATTAAAAATATTCTGCCCAGTTCGACGGAGCTCACTGTGGCATCTCCGAGGTAATTTAAAAACTACACCCATACAATTCTTTGTAATTAACAAAAAGTTGTTTTTAACTTACTGTAGTCTTGTTGGTTAATAATTGTTTATGTTTTTAAATTTGCTTTAAATAAAGTAATATGAAAAATTTTGTGCCGGTTCTATTGATATTAACATTGTTTCTATGTTGTAAGAACATTAGAACTGACGGTGCAACAAATGAAGATTCCGATTCGAATACTACTGAAATTGTTGATACAACTATCTATCCAGGGATTTATCAAATTGAGGATTATTTAAATTTGATTGATGGCAAAAATATTGGTATTGTTGGAAATCAAACCAGTATAATTAACGGTACTCATTTGGTTGATACTCTTTTAAATCTCGAACAAAATGTTGTAAAAGTATTTTGTCCTGAACACGGTTTTAGAGGTAATATGGATGCTGGAGAGACATTTGATGACAGTACCGACCCAAAAACTGGATTGCCGATTATTTCACTTTATGGAGATAATAAAAAACCTTACGATGCACAAGTTCAGGGTCTGGATATTGTTATTTTTGATCTTCAGGATGTAGGGGTAAGGTTTTACACCTATATTTCAACCCTTCATTATGTGATGGAATCATGTGCTGAGAATAATATACCTTTAATTGTGCTTGATAGACCAAATCCTAATGGCCATTATGTAGACGGTGCAATACTTGATACAGCAAATTATAGATCGTTTATTGGAATGCATCCTGTGCCTGTTGTTTATGGAATGACCATAGGAGAATATGCTCAAATGATAAATGGGGAAAAATGGCTGAAAAATGGAATAGAGTGTGATTTAACAGTAATTAAATGTAAAAATTACAATCATAATCGCAAATACTCATTACCAGTTAAACCATCACCAAATTTGCCAAACGATAGGTCAATTCAACTGTATCCAAGTTTATGTTTTTTTGAATCTACAAATCTTAGCATAGGAAGGGGCACAAATAATCAATTTCAGATTATAGGGCATCCTGCATTTAGCCAAGTGCCTGTCGCAGATTTTACTTTTACGCCAAAATCTAACGAAGGAGCTACAAATCCGAAACTAAACGGTGAATTATGTTATGGATTTAACCTTACTGCAGATAATTCTATTTTTGAATGGAAAAATGACAAATTAAATATTGCGCTATTTAAAAAAGTATTTGAGCTTTTTCCTGATAAGGTCAATTTTTTCAAAGAGACAAATTCAATGGAATTGGTTTCGGGCTATAGTGATTTTAGATTCCAAATAAAAGATGACATTAGCGAAGAGGATATTAGAGCCAGCTGGGAACCAGGGCTTACAGAATTTAAAGAGAAACGAAAAAAATATCTATTATATGAGTAATATGAAAAACAGATTAACATTATTAGGACTTATTATTGCAAGTTTTTTTCTAAGTTACTGTACTGATCAGTACGAAAATCATGCACTTGCATTTCGCAATAATACAAATGACTCTATACAAGTCGACAGGCATTATAGTGGTAGTATAAGTGCAAGAACAATAATGATTGCCCCTGATGAATATGGTAAATTTTTTGAAACTTCTTCAGAACTCTGGGTAACCCCATCAGTTGAAATGGAAAAAACATGCGATTCAGTTATAGTTATAGGATTAATAGATGGCAATGAATTCAGTATTGTGTTTTCGCCTGATAACATAGAAAACTACTGCAAATCTCCTTATGCAGCGAATGCAGCGTGGGATTTAGAAACTATAATAAACGAAGAGCCCAAATTCATTGGAAAAACTTTGGAACATTACTATATCCATATTTTTGATATCAATCCAAGCTGTATAAGTATAGAAGAATAGTTTATTGAATTACAAAGTATTATTCAATCTCTATTAGTGCTATTACTTCATCTTTATTTACGAAATCTCCATGATCAAAAAAGACCTCTTTTAGCTTGCCATCAAAATCTGAAACTATTTCCTGATAGTGATGATAAGATTCAAGATATCCAAAACGTTTTCCTGCAGTAATTTTATCTCCGTATTCCATACACTGAGGTGACATATCAAATGATAAATCAAAATATAGTTTGCCCATAAATGGAGATTTAATTTCTTTTAATTTTGGGTTGTTATTAGCAGTGTTTGTATTAGTCTTTATTTCAGGTTTCTTATTTTTAAGATTTGCTAGCTCTTCCTCAAATCTTTCCTTTGCTATTCCTGACTTATAGTCTTTATACTGTCTGTCGTGCATAGCAAACTCGAAAAGTTCTTCATCATTTTCACCAGTCTCCCATCCATTTTCCACCATTTCAGCTCTATATTTATCAAGCTCGTCAGGATAAGCATCTTGTGGGATTCCGGTATAAAATTCTTTATTGCCTTTTTGTGCAAGTGCGAGGATTTCAGGAGCTAATGGCCCTGGTAGTGTTCCGGCTTTGCCTAAAATCATATCCCATGTGTTTTTGTCAATCATTTCGAACCTGCCTTTACCTTGCAATTGGAACATTACATTAACAAGTGCTACGTTTTTAACATATTGACTAAAAGGTGTCACAAGTGGAGGATATCCTAGTTTTGGCCATACAAATTGAACTTCTTCGAACAGTAAAACTAATAATTCATCAACTGTCAAAGTGGGTTTGCCGGCTGTAACCAAAGTTTGATTTATTCCTTGATGTACTCCTTCGAGGTCAGCCATAAGGCTACCCATCATGCCACCAGGCAATCCGCATCCAACAAGTAAGGATGTCATATAACGATTTTTAGGATTAATCCAGTATCCAAGAAAATCATCGATAAATTCCTGATTAAGAGCACGTGCCTGCATATAAGCTTTCATGTTAATCTCAGGAACTTTAAATCCTGCATCTTTCAACATTGCTTGTATTGTAATAACATCTGGATGTACAGTTCCCCAAGCAAGAGGTTCAATTGCAACATCTATATAATCAGCACCTGCTCTTGCAACTTCCAGAGTTGAAGCTACAGAGAATCCCGGTCCTGAATGTCCATGATATTGGACAATAACATTTGGGTAAGCTGCTTTAATTTCTTTTACTAGTTTACCTAGTGTAGCTGGTCTGCCCACACCTGCCATATCTTTAAGACAAATCTCATCAGCACCAAAAGACATAGCCTTTTCAACTACTCCCATATAATATTCAACTGTATGAATATCGGAATGTGTTATGCTAAGTGTTGCCTGAGAAATCATGCCAGCCTCTTTGGCATATTTAATTGAAAGCTCAAGATTTCTGTAATCATTCAATCCGCAGAAAGATCTTGCAATATCAACTCCTTGTGCTTTCTTTACTTTATACATTAGTTTTCTTACATCAGCAGGAACCGGATACATTCTAATTCCATTAAGAGCACGTTCGAGCATGTGTGTCTGTATCCCTGCTTCATTGAAAGGTTTTGTCCACTCTTTTACAACTTGATTTGGATTTTCTCCATACAAAAGATTAACCTGTTCAAATGCTCCACCATTTGTCTCAATTCGACTAAAACATCCCATGTCAATAATAACTGGTGCAATTTTTTTAAGCTGATCAAGACGTGGAACATATTTGCCACTCGATTGCCACATATCACGATAAACCAAACTGAATTTTATTTCTTTTGACATACTTCCTAATTTTACTTTTTATAATTGTTTAAAATTACAAATTTCTTTTAATCTATAAAATAAAAAAAATCTCATTTGTTATTGCAAATGAGATTTTTATTGAAAAATTATACCAAATATGGTTTATTCTGTAACAATGAGTTTTTGTATGGCAACAATACCTTTTGTGTCAAATAATTTTATAAAATAGATACCACCTTCTAATCCATCAACTTCTGTGATTTGTTCATCAAGTTTGGCTTCTAAAATTACTGAACCTTTAATATCTGTAATTTGCAAACTTACATTATTGTAATCATCTAATTTATAATTGATTACAAACTTGTTGTCTGTTGGATTAGGATATACTGTAAAGATATTGTCATAATATGTTTGAGGTACTGAATTAAATTCTTCAATATATGCTGAGGCAGTTGCTTCACAACCAATATCATCTGTTACTAACACGTCGTAGTGACCGGTGCACAGACCAGTTTGTGAGCTGCCAAATGAAGCAAGTGGAGCTTCCCAATAATACGTGTACGGATAGATACCATCTGTCGCTACTGCACTAACTGATCCATTACAAGATCCCATATCCATTTCCGATGTGGTTGAAGCAGATAATTCAGAATACAATATTGTAATATTATCTTGGAAGTAATTTCCACAATTATCTAGGATTCTAACCCAATATGTATTCTCTCCAAGAACAGGTGTTACTGTTATTGATTCAGTTTCTTGAGAGTTGCTCCAAAGATAGTTTGGTGTAGGCTGGTTAGATTCAGCATGTAGCTCAATAGATCCAGGGTCTTCACAGAATTCCATATCAGTCTCAAGCATTCCTGTAGCCAGGTTAACTGGTGGAGGATTATCAAGTGTGTATTCATAACGTTTAAAGCAACCTATATCGTCAGTTGCAGTAATTTTATATGTTCCGGGACAAAGATTACCGAAAGTACTAAGCATTGAATTATGCACACTATCAGGAATGTATTGATATATACTATTTGTGTAAATATAAGAAAATGGTTCAAACTCGCCTTCCATAAACAACTGGATATATCCATCACATTCGTTATAGCAGGATGGATTTACCAAAGTATGATCAACTTCCTCCATATCAGAAATTCGTATTGTGATTGAATCGTAAACTTCGTTGCCGCATTGGTCAATCATGGTGAGCCAATATTGTGTGGCACCTGGTCCGGGAGTTACAACTATTTCATTAATGTTTTCACCAGTACTCCAAAAGTAGTCAACATTTGGATCAATATTACAAGTTCCTGTAAGTGTAACAGATTCGGGAGGATCTACACCGCAATAATATGCCTGCACATCCTGTATGCCTCCTTTGATAAATTCAGCATCATAAATCCAGATAGTATCATAAACAGCAGATGACATATTACCACAAGGACAAGCAGTGTAAAATGCTACAATTATTGTTTCATGACCTTCGTCTTCGCCATCATTAAATGCAGAATAAAAGATAGTGTCAGTCATAACTCCTTCTTCAATTACAACCTGAGTTGGGAAATCAGTAAAATCGACACCTTCGGTAGCACTTGAGCCTGGATCAATTAGAATATCGATAACAATTTCTTGATCTGCTTCCGAACCCTCCTGACGAGAAACTACATAATAGTTTTCGCAACCTTCCCAAAGGTCTGCATCTTCACCAACCTGAGCGTTGTTTACAACGTCAATCGATGATCCTGAAACAAAACTACCTGCTTCGATAAATACACCGGAGTCAAATGCAGAGTCACCAACATCAGCAACAGCAAGTTTAATATGGTATGTTTCACAAGCTGTTAAAACCCATTCTGCTGTAAGAACAATAGTATTACCATCGTATTGTACAGCATTATTATAACTGGCTGCTGCTCCTCCTGGAGTCGCAATATAGTAATCGTAATTATGAACATTGTCAATAGTTACAGTCTGGTCATTTGGAAGAATCGCAATGTTTACGGCACCATTAGAATAGGGGCCGCTAATTCCAGGGCCGGATAAAAAGAATCCGAAAACATCATTAAAACTAGAGTTCGCATATTCTGGGAATTCCTCAGAACCGAAAATATAGTTAAATCTTATTGTATCACTTGCTGGGATAAAATCAAATTCAACCACAGTTGCATCATTTATTGTACCGCTGGCAATTGCAAGTAAATCAGGATCTGAGCCGCTACTTAGACTGCTACCGCTACTACCTGAGTTGTTTGGACCAATTGCGTTTGTAATAGCACCAGACGCTAGTATTAAACCTGATTCAAAAGGAAAAGATGATGTTCCATTTGTGAAATAACCATATGCACCTCCATTAACTGTTACATTTGAAGCAGAAGTACATCCGTTAATCAAGGTATCTGCTACTAAATCTGTTATTGGCAAACCCGATTGTGTTGTAATGTATTGTGAGAACGCCAAAATGTTAAGAATCAGGAAACAAATTATAAGTAAAGATTTTTTCATAATATTGAATATTTCATGCTATAAGTTGTAAATATAATCAAAATTAAAATATAAAAATATAAAAAATAACGAAAAATTGTCTATTTGGTTGTTTTATTGAAAAAACAACGATAATTTTGTAGAATATTATGAAAAGATATCTTGCTCTCGATATTGGTCGAAAAAAAACTGGAATTGCTGTAACTGACACTAACAGGATTATTGCCACTGCTTTGGATACTGTGCTTACGCATGAGCTAGAAAAGTATCTGATAGATTATTTATCAAACAACGAAGTTGAAAAATTTATTGTTGGGATGCCTCTGCAAATGAATAATACAGATTCAGAGTCAGTTAAATATATCCTACCTGTTTTGAATAGATTGAAAAATGTATTTAAAGATATTGAGTTTTTTACTGTTGATGAACGTTTTACGTCAAAAATGGCTTTTCAAACAATGTTGGATACAGGTATAAAAAAGGAAAAGAGAAAAGATAAATTTATGGTTGATAAAATTAGTGCTACAATAATTTTACAATCGTTTTTAGAAAAAGAAAAATATTAGATATGATATTACCAATTTATTTATACGGGAGTTCGGTTTTAAGAAAGAAATCCGTTGATATCGATAAGAATTATCCAGAATTACAAGAGATAATCGATAGTATGTTTGAAACAATGTACAAAGCAGATGGAGTAGGATTAGCTGCTCCACAAATCGGTAAAAACATAAATCTGATTATTATTGATGCTAGTCCTCTGGCTAAAGATGAACCGGAACTCAAAGATTTTAAAAGAGTGTTTTTAAATCTTAAGATTTTATACAATACCGAAGAAACGACTTCAATAGAAGAGGGGTGCTTAAGCATACCGGGTATTAATGAAAGTGTTAACAGAATAAATGATTTGACAATTGAGTATTACAACGAAAACTTTGAAAAAGTAACAGAAAATTTAACAGGTTATAGGGCAATTATTATTCAGCACGAATTTGATCACCTTAATGGTATTTTATTTGTCGATAAAATTTCTGCAATAAGAAAACACTTTATTAAAACTAAGCTTGCTAATATTGTAAAGAGAAAAGTACCTACATCTTATAAAGTAAAAAGCTAGAACTCGATTTTAATTACTATTTTTGAATTATTAATATTCAGAATTTAAGATATGAATCATAAAATATTTATAATCATTTTGATTATTACTGCATGTATTGTCTCGTGTAATAATTCAGGAAAAGACAAAGGATTGACTGAACAGCAAAAATTGGCAAAAGAAATCGCCAAAACTGAAGAAGATTTGTTCGACGATGTTCAGCCAAATAGAGACAAAGCAATTGCGATGATTGATATTTATTTAGATTATGTTGCTAAATATCCTAAGGATACGATATGTCCTGAGTATCTTTTTAAGGCATCAGAAATTGCTATGAATTTTGATCAACCTCACAACTCAATCAGATATCTTACTCAAATTGAAACTGGTTATCCTGATTATTCAAAATATGCCACTAGTATTTTTATGAAAGCATATGTTTATGATTATTTTATTGGTGATACTGAGAAGGCACGTGAATATTATACCAGATATATAGAACATTATCCGGATCATACATTTGTGAAAGATGCTGAGGGGGCATTAATGTTTTTAGGGATGAATGATGATCAACTAATTGAACTTTTTCAAGATATAAACAAGTATAATTAAGTTTCACATGTCCTTTAATCTGACAGAAGAAATAAGAAAACATCCTTTTATTAGAATAACATTATCGTTTATTGTTGGAATTATTCTGGCAATAAACTTTAAACCAACACTACAGTTTAGTTTAATAATTACGATAATTAGTGTCGCCGCTTTTCTTGTCACATATTTTGTAAAAAGACTTCAAAACTCATTAATACACGGATTATCTATAAATTTAAGCTTTATTGCTTTTGGTTTGTTAGCGACTTCAGTTATGTTTAGCTCGAACTCCGGCAAACAATTGAACAATTATCGAGGATTTATTATTGGTGAAATTTCTGAAGACCCTAATTTGTCTGAAAAGACGACAACTTTAAATCTCAATATCACTGCTGTACGTAATAATAATGAGTGGCAATCTGCTACAGGTAAAACTCTATTATATATCGAAAATGACCAACGTACCGATAAACTTCGAGTTGGAGATAAAATTATTTTTAGTCCCGAACTTTCAGAAATTGAAAATAAAGGAAATCCCGAAGAGTTTGACTATAAAAAATATCTTGCGTATAATTTAATTTATAATTCGGATTACTTGTCTGGAAATGAATGGCAATTAATCGATGATGATATAAATACGGGAATTCGAAAGAAATTATTGAGATTTAGGCAGGATCTAATAAACTCTTTGGAGTTACAAGGCATTACAAACGATGAGCTTGCAGTTATTTCTGCACTTGCACTTGGATATAAAGATAAGCTTAGCGATGAAATACGGCACTCTTATGCATCTTCAGGAGCAATGCATATTTTGGCTGTTTCTGGCTTACATGTTGGAATAATTTACGGGATACTCGTGTTTTTGTTATCATTTATTAAAAGCAATAAATTTAAAATACCGAAGACTGTATTGATAATTAGTTTTATTTGGTTTTATGCCATGCTTACAGGATTATCCCCGTCGGTTAGCAGAGCTGCTTTGATGTTTACAATTTTATCTCTTGGCAATCTTCAGAAGCATAAAGGAAGTTCACTTAATGCAATTGCGTTTTCAGCATTTATACTCTTGCTTGTTAATCCTATGAATATCACAAATATTGGATTCCAACTTTCGTATGTAGCTGTGATTGGGATTATTATTATTTACCCAAAAATTTACGAAACTCTGACATTCAAAAAGAAGATGTTAGACAAAATATGGTCTCTTACAGCTGTTTCTATTGCAGCACAGATCGTGACGGCACCCCTAGGATTATTTTATTTCCATCAGTTTTCAAATTATTTTATTCTTGCAAATTATCTTTTGATACCACTTTCAACACTTGCGATTTGGCTATGTCTGATTGCCTTTGTTGTAACTGGAGTTGGTATTGGCACTGCATTTATTGTCAAGCCTCTTATCTGGATTGTTAAATCAATGAATTTTGTTAGTATTTCAATAGAATCATTACCATTTGCTGTTAGTGAGAATATTTATCTTAGCGGTTTTCAATTAATCTTTTTATATCTTTTTATTATTTCAATTTGTATTTTCTTTTTCAGCTCAAAAAAATACAAGCATCTTATGATTGCTATGGGCTCTATAATTATTTTTTCTGCAACAGGACTGGTTCGTCAGTTTACAAATAAAGATCAGCAATTATTTATCGTTTATAATATCAACAAAGTTAGTGCAGTAAATATTATTGATGGACGAGATAATATATTGTTTGCAAATCTCGACTCGGTAAGTAATGATCAAATAAGTTTCTCAGCGAAAAATAACTGGCTTAAGAAAGGACTTGAACAAGAAAAGTATATTAATTTATCTGTAGGGAAGGAGTCCTTACTTTCAAGCGTTTCGACTATTGATAATAGGGCTGTGTTTTTTAAAAAGAAATTTATTGGCTTTGAAAATCTGAAAGTTTTTATAGCTGACGAAAATTTTTATCCCAATTTGTATGATTATCAAAATAAAACAAATGTTGATTTTATTATCCTTTCAAATAATTCTCCAGCTCATCTCATCGATCTTGATAAAGCATTTGTGTATAAAAAAATAATTATTGATAGTAGCAACGACAATTACATTATTGACAATTGGTTATCAGAAAACGACTCTGTTCTTTTGAATATCTACAATGTAAAAGAAAACGGAGCATTTGTGTTTGAATTATAAAATAGGTTTCATACCAATTTAATTACAAAATAGCATATTGGATATTTCAATTATTTTTTGTTTATGCAAGGCGAAAAATCTCGACATAGCCATAGTTGCGACAAGATCTTTCAACGAAGCAGATGCACAAAATAATCAATTTACATGGTGTGTTTTGTGATTATATTGGTTTTATTCCACTGTATTTGATTACACTTTTTAAGGCATTATTAAACCTTTCTTTATTTTCGCCAAGGATGACAGAATATTGAATATCTAATTTCTCGATTTCAGTTTTATACTCGTTAAAGAGTTCAAGGCGTGATTCGGGATTTTCACGCACCGGATCGTAAACCCAGGGCAAATCAGGATAACACAATAAATGTAAAGATGCAGGTTGCGAAATAAGGTATTCATCAATCCAATCTGGAACAAAATTATAAACTCTTTTCAACCAGATTTTTGTTACAATCAAATCTGTATCAAGAAATAAAAGACCTTTTTGATTTGAACAATGTTTTTCTTCTTCTTTGATCTGCAATTTTGCAATATTGAGTACATCCTCCAACTCATAAGGACGGTTTAAGTCTTCGATGTATTTGCGGGCAATTTCAGACACAAATGGAGCTCTATAGGATTTAGATAGCTGCATAGTGAGAGTAGATTTACCTACAGACTTAGTACCGGTTAAATCTATTTTAGTTAGTTGCTTCATTCGGTAATGAATTTTTCCATTTAATGTATCCTACGAAAGCCAAAATTGTTAGTACTGTAAAAAGTATTGCTGTCGGATATAATCCTTTATAAATATACAATCCGGTAGAAACCACATCTATTACAATCCAGAATAGCCAATTTTCGAGAATTTTACGTGCAAGCAGCCATGTTGCAATAAAACTTAAAGATGTAGTAAATGCATCACCAATTGCAACTTGAGAATCTGTAAATTTGGTTAAGATATAATATATTATCAGGAAGAATAAACCTGATGCTAACAAGCTAAAAATCCATTGAGATTTGCTAAGTCTTTTTGTGTTTATTTCTTTTGATGATGTTTTCTCTTTGCCACTTATCCAAAAATACCATCCATAAATGCTGATAGCTAAATAATAAAACTGGAATGACATATCTGCATAAAATCCTGATTGATTGAATACAATAATATACATGCTGACCATTATAATTGATGAGAGCCAATACCAATGATTTTGTCTAATTTGAAGAAATATCCCAATTAGGCCTAATGTTGCAGCAATTAGTTCAATATAATTTGAAACAATCCAGTCAATGACCAAATTCATTATTTACCTTTTAGCAGCGAATTATACTTATTGTCGTCGGTGATAATACCTTTAGCATGAATAAAGTAAGGATTGAATTCATTAAAGATATACCAGAACTCATTGTTGCGCCAGATGTCACCGGCAATTAGAGATTTAATATGATTTTTTAAATAAAGATCTTGTTTAGGTGTTGACTCAGCTATGGAATCTACATTGATTTCTTCATCTTTAGCCTCTACAAGTAGTTCATTTAAAAGATTGTCATCTACTTCGAAAGTACTTTTGAAAGTTTCAATATCAGGGTATTTAGAATTTAATGATTGTCTATTTTGATCAACGTATTTTGAGACAAAAGTGAAAAGAATATTTTTTCTCAGTAATTCAATATGGTAATCTGATCTTATAGTTGTGTCAGCAGCAACAAAATCGTCAGGCATAATACCACCACCACCATATACAGTTTTTTCGTAAACTAAGGTTTTATATTTTAATGAGTCAGCAAATTGAATGCTGTCAACATTTAAGAATTCGCCATGTTTATATCTTTCAAAAAGATCTTTAGCATACTCATCGTAACCATCTTCGTAAGATTTTTGGATTAGTCTGCCGGTTGGAGTATAATATCTTGCAATTGTAAGTCTTACAGCAGATCCGTCAGTTAGCATCATTTCTCGCTGCACAAGTCCTTTACCAAATGTTCTTCGACCAACAATTACTGCTCTGTCCCAGTCTTGCAATGCTCCTGAAACAATCTCAGATGCAGACGCAGAACCTTCATCAACAATAACAACTAATTTGCCTTTTTGAAATCTACCTCTATCTGTTGATTTATATTCTGATCGTGGCATTTTTGCGCCTTCAGTATATACAATCAATTTGTCACCTTTTAAAAATTCGTCGACTAAGCTCACTGCTTTGTCAAGATAGCCTCCGGTATTTCCTGATAAATCAAGAATAATATCACGAACGCCTGCTTGTTCGAATTTTTCGAATACCGAATCAAGCTCAAGTTTAGTAGAACGGGCAAATTTGTTTAATTTAATATAACCGACATTTTCATCAGTAATATAACTTGCATCTACACTGTAAATTGGAATTTTATCTCTTATAATTGTAAACTCGAGTAGAGCTTTTGTATTGCGTCTTTTTATTTCAACTATTACCTCTGTGTCTTTTTTACCTCTCAGTCTATCTGCGACACCGGCGTTGTCAATTTTAATTCCGGCAATGTTTTCCCCATCAACTTTAACAATTCTGTCACCTGTAAGTAATCCTACTCTTTCGCTTGGGCCTCCACTAATTACACCAACTACTACAAGTGTGTCCTCCATAATCCTAAACTGTATTCCTATTCCTTCAAAACTTCCTTCGAGAGGCTCTTTCATTTTGTCAATTTCTTCAGAACTGATATAAACAGAATGAGGGTCCATATCCCTAAGCATTTCAACAATCGCGGTTTCGACTAATTTGTCTATCTCAACAGAATCAACATACGTCATCTCGATTAATGCTAAAAGTTTATTGAATTTTCTAGTTTGAGAATTCAAATCCTGAGCAAAAGTACTTAGCCCAATAAGTACTAAAAGTACAAAAAATCCAACTTTACTAAATCTCATATCATTTATTTTTTTGAATGCCTGACATTACAAGCAGTTTGATTTTACAAAGTTACTAAACAATCTGTTTCTTTAAAGTATTTAACATTTTTTAACATTAATTTGTTGTTTGAATGTTCAAATACTTATTAAAATAATTGTCAAATAATGCAAAAACCTTACCGAAAGGAAATAATTATTAGAAGTTCCCTTAATCAATTCTGAGTTTTGGAAACTTCTTTAATCCATTTCAGTGCTTTTCCTGGTGCTGGTTTTCTTTCATAAAGGAAGTTATCCATCTTAAGAGCAAATCTTCTAAATAAATATGAATTTTTGAGTCCGACTCTAATTATGTTGTGCAATAAGTTATCGGGATGTGAATAAGGGCAAACTGCCATACATCTTCCGCAATCGGTTCCGCAAGTAACCCAATAATTAAAGCATGCTTCCTGATTTATTTGCCATCTTAAACTTCCATTAATGTTTTCCATTCCTTTATCTGAAATAGCTTTTCCGGGGCATGTATCAGCACATTTCTTGCAGATATTACAAAAATCAATCACAGACGGAATAAAACATGGCTCATCAGTAATAAGAGGTAAGTCTGTTGTAACTACTGCAATCCTTACTCTAGGTCCAAGCTTTGGAGTCATCAACAAACCCATTCGCCCAATTTCACCTAGTCCTGCGTCTTTTGCAACCAAAGGACAAATAACCTGATAGTTACCATCTATGTGTGCTAAAGCTTCATGTCCTAAGTCTTTAATGAAAAATGCCAATTGCATTGCAATAGCTCCGGCATTTAAATATTGATTTGCCGATTCCATTACACTTGGTGAAGCAGGAGCTGCTGCCATCATTTTCTTATTCATTTCAACAGTAATAGCAATAGCATATTTGTGATTTAATTCTACAGGCTTACCATACTCATTTCTTCGACCGCGATGTGAATATTTATGATAGTCTTTTAAAACTGTAATTCCACAATCTCTTGCACCTAAGTGTTTTGACCATGCCTTAATATATTTTGTAATTGATTCAGGCGCTAGATCGGTTTTATCTTGATTTATTTCAGATTCTAAAAATGGCAGGAAACACTCTACAGTTTTAAAACTTGCATTTGCTGTGGAAAATAAAATTTTGTTGAAATAGCTTGATTCTTTTCCGAGAATTCCAGGCTTTGACTTAATATCATCGTCAATCTGTTTGCTTTTAGGGTGAGATGTGTAATAATTATTATGATTTTCAGATTCGGGAATCAACTCATTCCTTGAAAACATGATATCTCTTTCGTCAATTCTTGAATTAATTTTGTATTGATTGATTTTTGCAAAATTATTTATTGGCAAAATCAAGATAAGTCCAAATAAAACAATCGCAGAGACTAGAAAAATCTCAACAATATTCTGATATGGAAAATCTAATACGGGAATTATAAAGAAAGGAATGCAAAAAAATATCAGCAGTAGACTCTTTTTTGCTGCATGTTTTTCATTCTCAGCTAATGATATTATTACAATAACTGCAACAAATACAGCTAAAGCTAATCCAAAACCTAAACTAACAATATCAAATAAATCAAAATCTTGGTTCATAATATTGCAAATGTAAAAAATATTTAGTTAGTCAGAGATTGCATCTCTTAACCCTGAATTAGACAGTTTATGCTAATACTTTTTATTTTTCTTCTCTCTTT